>NZ_JAUBQM010000049.1:0-35243 GCF_036701245.1 Microcoleus sp. Pol14D4 | reverse complement strand
GCGGAAACTTTCACGGCAGACAGTCAAGGGTGGGCAAATTTTAGCTACTCTCTGTCAGAGTTAAGTGCCGGAAATTACGAGGTAAAGGCGATCGCCTACGATGCAGCAGGCGATACCAGCAACACGGTAATCAAGAGCTTTACTGTCAAAGAAACTACAGTTACACCAACGCCAACACCCACTCCAATACCCACTCCCACTCCCACTCCAACGCCCACTCCCACAAATACAGCACCACAAGACTTACAATTTGAGGTTTTAACGACTTACACATTAGGAGAAAAAATTAGCTTTACGGGTGGTAAAGTTTACGATGCAAACGGTGTTTCTAATCTTAAAAATGTCGAAATTTTTCAAAAAAAGGAAGGCGGAGAATGGCTCAACGTTGGCAATGTTGAAAGTTTCATTGCTGATAGCCAAGGGTGGGGAACTTTTAGCTATTTTTTGTCGGATTTAAGTGTAGGGAAGTACGAGGTAAAAGCGATCGCCTACGACCTAGAAGGCGCTACCAGCGAAACGATACTCAAAAGCTTTACTGTCAAGGAGGCTACAGTTACTCCAACACCTACTCCAACGCCAACGCCAACACCAATTCCGACTCCGATTAACCAATCTCCAGAAAATTTGCAATTTAGCCTACTAACTACTTATCAACCAAACGAGGCAATTCAGTTAACAAATGCCAAAATTTTTGATACAAATGGAGCCAATAACTTAGCAAAAGTAGATTTCTGGTTGCAAAAAGAGGGGGGAGAATGGACAGATATTAGGGACGCTACTACTTTTACGTCAGACAGTTTAGACAATCGTTGGGCAACTTTTAATTATACTTTGGATGGATTGGCTGCAGGTAAATACCAGTTGAAGGCGATCGCCTACGATCAAGCAGGCGCAGCCAGCAATGAAGTGGTACGCAATTTGTTGATCAATAGTGCACCAGGCGATTTACAATTTAGAATTTTACCTCTATATACCAAGGGTGAAAAAATTAGCTTTAGTGGCGCTAAGGTTTTTGATACTGAAGGAGTCAGCGATATTGCTAAAATCGATTTCTGGTTTCAAAAAGAAGGTGGTGAGAAAATTGAAATCGCTAAAGATGTTACTGAGTTTATCAGTGACAGCGATGGGTTTGGCCGATTCAACTTTAGTGATAATTTGAGCAGTTTAGAACCGGGTCGTTATCAATTGTCGGCGATCGCTTATGACAAAGCAGGTAGTGCTAGTCCAGTAGCGAGTGAAAAATTTGCTTTAATTAGCGATCCGGGTCCAGAGGGGTTGTCTGATGAAGTCAGATTGGCGATCGTCGGTGCTGCAAATCTCGACAGCTACCCGCCTGAAGCTTTAGCTGAAACAAAGGAATGGGTTGTTTGGGTAACGCCTGGACAGTCTTCACAGCAGTTAGCAGGTAGTATTGGTGCGATCGACCAGGGAGAAACGGGTCACATTCCTAACACATTTATCTGGAAATTTCCAGAGGGAATAGATGTTAAAGATGTGGCGAATCAGCTAACAACACTGTCAGGAGTAGAATATGCTTATCCCCAAGTTCCTGTCAAATTAAATTTGTTGTACGAACCGAAGGATACCTTATACAAAGAGCAGTGGAATTTACAGAATGCGAAAGTACCCGCAACTTGGGATGTAATTAATCCTGCAACTTCTCAAACAGTGCGAGGGAGGGGCGCAACTATTGCAATTGTTGATGATGGTTTGGAAGACAAACATCCAGATTTAGCAAGTCGGTACAACCCGAATTTGAGTTGGGATTTTACTGACAAAGATAGCGATCCTTCGCCATCATCCACAACTACATTTTTAGCGGATATTTCAAAGCCAAAAGTTAATAGTTGGAGTAGTATCAACTTCTCTCTTCCTGTGAATTTGACAGGAATGGTAAAAGATGTTCAAGCTAACTTCGATTTCAGTCAATCTCTACCACCTAATTTACCCAAACCTGAAGATTTGCAAGTATCTCTGTACAGTCCTAGCGAATCTGGATTTGATCTTTTTTATCGGCGTGCTTCTTTTGGTGGAAGATTATGGTGGCCTGGTAGGGATGATTTGAAATTCACGCAATATGCCAAAATTAAGTTCAGTGAAAATAGTTCTCAAAGCTTCAATCTAAATCAATTTTATGGAAGTTATGCAGGTGGTGATTGGCAATTAGAAATTAAAAATCCCAATCCCGATGAGTATGATGCGGACGAAATGCGCCAGCTTAGTCAAGAACTTTTGAAACGTTGGACATTACAAATTAACACTGCTAACCCTCACGGAACGGCAGTTGCTGGGATTGCAGCGGCGACTGAAAATGGCAAAGGTATAGTTGGTGTAGCTCCTGAAGCAAAATTAGCAGGATTGCGACTATTTGGTAACACAGATCCACTTAACCAGAAGGTTGACTCTGGTGGAAAACAGGTTGCTGATGCTTTGTTCGATCCTCGGACACAACCGGGACAATCTAATCGCAATCAGTCGATCGATATTTTTAATAACAGTTGGGGCCCTGAATACATGAGGCGGCAACCTTTAGCTTTGTACGCCTTGCAAACAGGAGTTACCAAAGGTCGAAGTGGGCTGGGAAATACCTATGTATTTGCTGGTGGGAATGAAGGGAACTTCAACGGGAATGTCAATTATAATAGTTTTGCGAGTTCCCGTAATGCGATCGCCGTAGGAGCGATCGACAAAGCAGGGAATCACGCCACATATAGTACACCCGGCTCAGCAATTTTCATTTCAGCCTCCTCCGACAATGGCGATCCCAATAACTCACAAGGGATTACAACAACAGATATTTTTGAAAGTGGGTCTCGCTATGCTAATGATTTTGGCGGGACTTCTGCGGCGGCGCCTTTAGTTTCTGGAGTTATTGCTTTGATGCTAGAGGCTAACCCTAAACTAACCATGCGCGATAAGGAACACATTCTGGCCAAGACGGCTCATAAAAATGATCCCAATGGCAATGATGGGGAAGGAAAACCAAAATGGGAGCAGAATAAAGCAGGACTTTGGGTGAGTTATGAATATGGCTTTGGGGCGATCGATGCCGCCGCTGCAGTGAATGCTGCTGTTAATTGGACACCAGTGGGAAATCAAGTTTTAGTGACTTCTGACTTGCAGAATGTGATTCAAACTATTCCTGATGGCAGCACAACGGGAATAGAAGCGAAGACTACGATTTCTCAGAATATTATTGTTGAAAAAGCAGAAGTAATTTTTGACGCCAATCATCCAGACTGGGGCGACTTCACGGTGAAACTAATTTCGCCAGATGGTACTGAATCGGTGTTAGCAAATACTATACCTGAAATCCCCAATTCCAATAATAGCGATAAGATAGTGCCAGATTCTAATCAATGGAAGTTTATCTCTATTCGACACTGGGGCGAGTTATCAAAGGGTGAATGGAAGTTGCAGGTTATTGATAAGAATGGCAACGAATTGAAAGGAGATTGGAAGAGTTGGAAGCTCAATCTTTACGGATTAGAACTAGACGAGTCTCCTAATGTTGTTACCAATACAAAAGACAGCGGTCCAGGTAGTTTACGGGATGTTTTGAAGTGGGCTAATAGCAGTCCTGGCAAGGATACAGTTCTCTTTAAGATTCCTCCCACCGATTCGAGTTACAACACCAGCACCAATGCTTTTACTATTCGACCACTATCACCATTGCCACAGATTACCGACCCAGTAATTATTGATGGCACGACTCAGCCGGGATTTTCAGAGCGACCAGTGATTGAATTAGATGGCAGTAATGTATCAGTGGATGGTTTATATATCTCTGCTGGCAACAGTACAGTCAGAGGATTAACCATCAATCGTTTTGGTGTTGATGCTATCCGATTGATTGATAATGGTGGCAACATTATTGAAGGCAACTTCATTGGTACTGATGTAACTGGTACTCAAGATTTTGGCAACGGCTTTAGTGGCATTTCAGTTTGGACACCTAATAATATTATTGGTGGCAAAACTGTTAAAGCACGCAACATCATATCGGGCAATGATAATGTTGGGATTTACATTACCGAGTCAAATGCTAATAACAACCTGATTCAAGGCAACTATATCGGTAGCGATGTTACCGGCACGAAAGATTTGGGCAATACAAATAATGGTGTTGCTATTTTGAACGCAAGTAATAACACAGTTGGCGGGACAACGATTGAGGCAGGCAACTTGATATTCGGTAACGGTAAAAATGGTGTCTTTATTAACGGCGATGTTTCAACTGGCAATGCTATTTTATCTAATTCTATATCCGGCAACGATCTCTTGGGCATCGGTTTTGGAGATAATGGATTGACTGTGAATGATTTAGGAGATGGCGACACAGGTATTAACAATTTACAGAATTTCCCTGAGTTGACTTCCGCTATTTCTAGCAATGGAACTACCACTATTAAAGGAAAGATAAATAGCACTCCCAATACTACATTCAGAATAGAATTATTTTCTAACACGGCTTTAGATGACTCTGGTTTGGGTAGTGGAAGTTATGGAGAAGGAGAGAAGTTCCTTGGATTCCAGAATGTGACGACAGATAGCAGTGGTAATGCGACTGTCGCCATTAATTTACCGTTAGCTGTGCCCCTGGGTCAATTTATTACTGCTACTGCCACTGATCCTGAGAATAACACTTCGGAGTTTTCTCAAATCCTTGAAGTCAAAGAAAATTCAGATCCCAAGCTTGAGTGGGTACGCCAGTTTGGTACTTCCCTTCAAGAGATTGGTAGGGATATTGCTACTGATAGTGCAGGAAATATTTATATGGTTGGTTTCACTGGGGATGGCGATACAACTACCGGTAATTGGGATACTTTATTCACCAAGTATGATAGTAATGGCAACAAACTTTGGCAGAAATTTTTAGATAATCCGGCAACGGATTTTGCGTCAGGAGTAAAGATTGACGCAGCCAATAATGTTTATATTGTTGGATACACTAATAGCTCTTCTGATTCGGATCGTGATGCTTATATCTATAAGTATGACAGTAATGGTAATGAAATCTGGCAGAAAGTATTCAGTAGTCAAGATACCTTTGCGGATTTGGCCGACTACGCTACGGGAGTGGGTACTGATAATGCAGGTAACATCTATGTTGCGGGTAATACTTGGGGTTCCTTCGATCCTACAAAAGCATGGTCAAACGTACCTCATCAAGATGCTTTCATCGCTAAATATGACACTAATGGCAATCAGGTTTGGGTTAAAGATTTTGGCACACCGCAAGACCAAAATGCGCGTGCAGTAACTACTGATAATGCGGGCAATAGCTACATTGTAGGACATACTGATGAAACAATTGAAAATGGAAGAGATGCCTTCATTACTAAATATGACACTAATGGTAATCAGGTTTGGATTCGTCAATTTGGTACAGCAGCCTCGGATTCAGCCTATGGAGTAACTATTGGCAATGATGGCAATCTTTATGTCACTGGGAATACTAGAGGCAACTTAAATGGTAATAACAATAGCGGCGGATCAGATAACTTTTTAGTTAAGTATGATACCAACGGCACTCAGCTTTGGGCTAATCAGTTTGGAACGGTTGGTGATGAAAATACCCTCGGAGTCAGCTTAGATAAAAATGGGAATATATATGTTGCAGGCATGACTCAAGGTTCTTTAGAAAGCAGTATCAATGCAGGAAATTATGATATTTTTGTAACAAAGTTGGATAGCAGTGGAGTTTTTTCGTGGAGCCAACAGCTAGGTACCGCTGGTAAAGATGATACATACAAGCTAGTTATTGATAATGCTGATAACATCTATATAACTGGTAGTGTTAGTGGTTCTTTGGAAGGTCAACCCTATGCAGGTTCTACTGATGCTGTTCTAATTAAATATAAGATTGGTTAAATAATATGTAACCAAGGTTATATCCGAGCGCAGGCTCGGGCACTTTCATCCCACATTCCGCAGGTAGCACGATCGTCCGGGAATTTTTTCAATTGAGATGGCACCGCAGCTCAAGAGAGAAGATAATATTTACGGCAAGGAGCGCCAAAGAATTGGATAATCCACAATCGTTCTTGCGTCAGATTGGTAATCTGCTTGACCCCATTAATTGTCAACAAATGAATTGACATGAAACATTGAAACACCCACCGCAGAGTTGGTTTGGTCGTAGGCTTACCTACTTGATTATCAATGGTTTGTTGAGCCCTATCGAGAGCGTGCCGGAGGGAACGTTGGCCTAAACTATAAACCAGCAAACACAAACCCATTAACATTGCTAGCGCAGCTACTCGTTGAGGAGTCTTGAGAAAGACACTAGAAGTAAAGAATAAGGGGTCTTTAAGAAATCGAAAACCTCGCTCCGTCGATTGCTGTGCCTTATATTCTTGCAGAATCTGGTCATCAGTCAAAACTTGCTCGTCCAAAACATTCGTAGCCAAAAGGAACAATCCAGCGCGTTGCCGTTCGGCATTAATGACACTAGCTTTCGGGACAAGTGTGGCAGAGATTTGATAATGTTTCTGACCAACTGCATCCTTACGAGGTCTGCCACGTCTGGCATATTCAACTATTTCGATCACTTGCAGGTCGTGCAATTGATGGTAAGGTAACTGTTGCGAAAATGCGCTCGCAGCAGAAGTGGCATCTGGTTGACAAGCAAACCGTTGACTTTCTAATTGCTTGAGTGCTGAAGTGGCGAGTGTGAAATGTTTGGCTAAGCGTTTCTCCAATTGTTTTAAATCAGATGCCAAACGCATCTGACTCTTAACCACTAACCATCGTTGTGGCACGTCGGCATAACGATTCCCACAAGCAGCAATCTGGTAGCCAGTTAGCAAACTATTCACCCATGCGTCTGGGTGAATCTGCTGCAACAATTCTTTAGCCGAGGATAAGGTAGCAGGGACTCTTGATACCCATCGCAATTGTGCCATCTGTTGCAGATTTACAGAAGTATAGAGAGCAGCATCGGCCACAAACAGTGCATCCACATCCCATTGCTGTCTGAATTCAAGAATCAGTTGGGCAAATACAGATGAGTCGGTTTCATTGCCATCTCCCGCTCTCAAGTACAAGGGGATGTCTCCATCCCCACTGCACATCAGATCCACCATAAATTGCTTTAAATCGGGGCGGTGATCTCTGGAATAGCCGTAGGTAATGTCAATTGTACCTAGTTCTCCTGTCTCACTTTGAGCGCTTAGGTAATCACCATCAACGTGTAGGGAACTCGAATCTAGGTGTAGGCTGTGCAAGTCTACACCAAAACGTCGTGCAGCAGACAGTGCTATTGTGACAAATAGTTCTGTCAGTCCTGCGGCATATAATTTGTCTAGGATGCGCCCTAACCTGTCATCATTTAAGTGTTCTGGTCTGATGCCTTCTCCCAACAAGTGCTCTGTGGCTTTACCGAAAAAAAACTTTTCCAATAGATACAGTGGAGCACTGACAAAGCCCAATCCATTCACTATCATGGCTTTGACTGCTTGCCCTGGTGTGATGAGGGACTGTGGGTGAGTCCCCAGTAGTTGATCGATCTGTTCTACTAATCCCATTTCATCACAGATACCGGCAATGAGTCCGCAGTGGTCAATATCCTGTACTCTTATATTTGACGCTTCAATATTTCTCATATCTTAAAAATACTGGGTTTTGCGATCGCACCTGCGGAATATGGGTTTCATCATCCAATCCGGTTGATTTTACCCGTTACCGACAGTCAGGACACGGCGTCGTGCCGTTTCCCTACAATTAATCGGCTAATGGTTACATCCTCAGCTCATTATCTTGTAAAATTAGCTCAACATTTTAACTCCTAACCCTTTTATATCTTCCTTCCTCGTGAGCCATAAAACAAAAGCAAAAATATTCTGTATTCTATTTTACCTTTGTGGCTTTCCAACTTTGGTAACGGCCCAAATTGTCCCCGATGCCACTCTACCCAACAATTCCACAGTCACCCCTGACGGCAACACCTTAACCATTGAAGGCGGCACAGAAGCCGATCGCAACCTGTTCCATAGTTTTCGAGAATTTTCCGTCCCCACCGGTGGCAGAGCGTTTTTCAACAACGCTGATACGATTCAAAATATCTTCACTCGCGTCACAGGCGGGTCAATTTCTAACATTGATGGCATTCTCCAAACCAACGGCACTGCTAACCTATTTCTCCTCAACCCCAACGGGATTATTTTTGGCCCGAATGCCAGCCTGAATATCGGTGGCTCGTTTCTAGGCACTACAGCCGATCGCATCAATTTCGCTGACGGTACATCATTCAGTGCTACCAATCCCCAAACAACTCCTCTGCTAACTATCAGTATTCCCACTAGCTTGCAATTTGGTCCGAATCCTGGTCAAATTGTCGATCTATCTGTAGCCGTTTCTGCTTTTGATGACAGCGGCGAAGGCAATCAGAACCCCGTAGGTTTAGAAGTTTTACCCGGTCAAACTTTAGCGCTAGTGGGCGGCGACGTAGCGCTTCCCGGTGGAATTTTGACAGCGCCGGGAGGCAGAATTGAACTGGGCAGTGTCGGTGCTAACAGTTTAGTTAGCCTGACTTTCAATGACTCAGGTTTCGCTTTGGGATATGCAGGTGTCCGCGACTTCCAAGACATTGAATTGTCACAGGGTGCGGTTGTAAGTGCTAGCGGTGAAGGTGGCGGCACGATTCAAGTACAGGGGCGGCGGGTAGTGCTGACGGAGGACTCAGGAATTCTCTCTGAGACTTTCGGAAGTCAAAATGGGGGTACTGTCTCTATCCAAGCAGCACAGTTGATTGCTGAAGGTGGCGGTTATGTGGATACGACTACCTACGGGGCTGGGAGAGGTGGCAATTTATCCATCACAGCGACAGATTCCATAGAATTGAGTGGAACTAATGCTGATGGCACTTTGGGCAGTGGCTTATTTGCTCAAGTTAATGTTGAAAATGGGCAAACTTTACCGACAACAGGAAATGCCGGAGATTTGACGATCGCCACTGGTCGATTAATTTTACGAGATGGGGCACAGGTAGGCTCAAATACTTTTTCTGAGGGTTCAGCGGGAAGATTAAGTGTAACTGCTTCGGAGTCTGTAGAAGTAATTGGGCGATCGGCAGATGGTCTGATTCCCAGTGCGTTAGTAAATCAGGCTGAAAAAGGTTCTTCTGGAAATGCTCAAGATTTAACCATTTCCACCAGAGAGTTGATTTTGCGAGATGGAAGTGAAATTTCATCTCTCACCAATGGCACTGGGAATGCAGGTAATATATTCATTCAAGCGTCCGAGCAGTTGATTGTTCAAGATCGGGCTGGAATATCGGCTCTGACTGTGGGTAACGGGCGGGGTGGCAATATCAGTATTGAAACAGAACGCTTAATAGCTCAAAATGGCGGTCAGGTATTAGCAACAACTCAAGGTAGCGGGCAAGCAGGGACTTTAACTGTAAACGCCAGAGAATCTGTCGAACTCGCTGGCACGGGTATAGATGGCTTTCCCAGCGGTTTGTTCACCCAGTCCACAGGGTTAGAAACGGACTCTAATGCTGGCAATGCAGATAACTTGACAGTAACAACGAGGCAGTTAACGGTTCGGGATGGAGCCGCGATATCAGCAGATACTTTTGCAGGTGGAAGGGGAGGTTCTCTGACAGTCAATGCCTCAGAGTCTATTGAAGTGAGTGGAACTTCCGGCATCGTGCCAGCAGAGGTTTCTCCCTTAGTCAGGGCGGACGGGCGCTTGCCCAGCCGTTTAACAGCAGTGACAACGGGCAGCGGAGAAGCAGGGAATGTAACTATAAATACGGGACTGCTGAGGGTACGAGATGGGGCAAGTGTGGCTGTAGATGGGAGCAGAGGTACGGGATCTGCGGGGAACCTGGAGGTAACAGCCAGTGACATCCGACTAGACAGGGGAACCATTACCGCAGAAACTAGATCCGGTGACTCCGGCAATATCAACCTCCAAGTTCCCAACTTCTTACAAATGCGTAACAACAGCAATATTACGGTTACAGCCACTGGCGATGCCATAGGTGGCAATATCAGGATTGATACCAGAGCCTTAATTGCTGGCACTAATAGTGACATCACCGCCAATGCAGTCAACCGCGAAGCTGGCCGTGTTGAAATTACTGCCCCAGAAGGAATCTTCGGTGCCCGATCGCGCCGCGCAACAGATCCCGCATCCAACCTCACCAGCGACATCACCGCCACGTCCTTGCGAGGCCCTGAACTGGACGGCCAAGTTCTCCTCAACACACCGGATATTGACCCCACCCAAGGCGTGATTCAATTACCAAGGACGATCGCGAATCCAGATGCGATCACCCAAATTTGCCCTAATCAGCGACAGTCAGGAACCGACAAAACCTTCACCAGAATTGGGCGTGGCTTGCCAGCCAATCCAGCGGAAACTCCAGGTAATGGCTCCACCGCCGTCGGTTTAGCCGATGCTGTAGCGCCTGTAGAACAACGAACTAGAACTGCTCCACCCCAACAAGTCGGAGCCCCTAACCGACCCGTCCTATCGGCTCAAGGTTGGGCAATTAACAGCAAAGGAGAAGTGATTTTTACTGCTAATCCTGCTACTGTTATCCTCCAAAGCCCCGTTCAACCTATCGGTGGTTGCTATGGCCAATAAAGGAAATCAAAAAAAGGGCGATTTCCTCCTACAAATAGCTGTGGGAGTATTAGCTAGTAATTGGACGCTTTTGCCACTGAAAGCACAAACCGTTCCCTTATTTCCAGTAGACTTCACAGCACAAACACCGATCGAAACTCAAACTCCTAACCTCTCAGAACCTTTAGCACCGCAAACAGCCCCTTCCGAGCCAAATCTACCCCAGCCTGAACCATCTCCTAGCTTACAACAAGGGGAAACTGAACCTAATTCCGATACCAGTGAGGTTTATGAATGTCCGATCACGCGATCGGTCGAACCCCAATCTCCCACAACCCAAACACCAGAAGATAACAAAACCAATGAAGTAATCGAAGCAATCTCCGTTACTAACTTCCGCTTCATTGGCAATACAGTTTTCAGTCAAAAAACCCTAGAACAAAAAATTATCAAGAAAATCCTCAAATTAGATAGCAATACTAACCGAATCACATTTGCCCAATTGCAGCAAATTATTTCAGAAGTAACAAAATTCTATAACGAGAAAGGATATATAAATTCTTTTGCCTACCTTCCCACCACTAGCGAAGAACCAAATCAAAGGTTACAAAACCGAGGCGCTGCTGGGGAAGTTATCATTAAAATAGTCGAAGGTGGCTTAGAATCAATTCGAGTCAGGAGGCGGACGGGAAAACAGCGACTCAATTTCAATTATATATGCAGCCGTTTGGCGATCGCCTCCCAGCCCCTACAAACATCTCGTCTCTTAGATGCCCTGCGATTGCTCCAACTCGATCCCTTAATTAAAAGTATTTCTGCTGAATTAATACCCGGTTCCCAGTTATACAGAAGTGCCCTAGAAGTTAAATTCGAGGAGGAAAAAACCTTTAGTGCTGCATTGCTACTAGATAATCGACGGGCTCCCAGCATCGGCAGTTTCCGCCGTCAATTACAACTAACCGAAGCCAACTTATTAGGAAAAGGAGATGGTTTAAGTCTAGCTTACACCAATACGGACGGCAGCAATGCTTTTGACCTCAGCTATACACTGCCCTTAAATCCTAACAATGGCACAATTAATTTGTCAGCCGGTGTTACTGCCAATCGTGTCATTGAAGAACCTTTTGAAAAAGTTGATATAAGAGCAGCAGCCCAATACTTTGATCTAACTTTGCGCCAACCTATATTGAGAAATCCCCGACAAGAATTAGCTGTAGGAGTGACAGCAACTAGGCGCGAAAGTGGCACTTCCATTTTAGGGGAAGATTTTCCCCTGTCTGCGGGTGCGGATGCCAAAGGGCGCACGGGAATATCAGCAGTCAGGTTTTTTCAAGATTGGACTGTGCGGAACAATGATGAATTATTGGCTTTGCGCTCTCAATTTAGTTTGGGATTAGGAGTGTTTAATGCTACTGTTAATAGCGAGGCTCCTGATAGCCGATTTTTGGCCTGGCGGGGTCAGGGACAATGGATTCGCCGCTTGAGGAGAGACACTTTTGTATTGGCAAAAACTGATATACAATTGGCGAATAGGACACTTTTACCTCTAGAACAATTTGGGATTGGAGGTGGGAATAGTGTCAGAGGTTATCGGCAGGATATTCTGTTGGCTGATAATGGAATTTCAGCATCGGCGGAACTTAGGTTTCCGATTTTTGGTAGGTCCGATCGAGGGTTAGGGGTTTTACAAATTACTCCTTTTGTTGATGCTGGTACTGTTTGGAATAGTTCAGGTAGAGATAGCTTAGAGCGTCAATTATTGCTCTCGGTTGGTACGGGTTTGCGGTGGGAATTGGGTGATAGTATGTCGGCCAATTTTTATTGGGGTATTCCTTTAGTTGATGTGAATTCGAGGGGGACAACATGGCAAGAAAAAGGTTTACATTTTTCCGTTCTATCCAGGTTCTCTTTTTGAAACCAGCACGACTGACGTGGGGGCGAAGTCTGAGGCTATTTACTATCTTATTTGTGGCAGTATTATTATCATTGTTTGCTGCCAATGTCAAGGCTCAATCGGGATTGAATTTGGAAAAAAGTGGGGTATCACATTCTCTAATTAGTTGGGAAAAAGGGGATGAATTTTCAGTAATTTCTGGAAAATTAGGGATTGGCAATCAGTCGCGATCGCCCCAAGCCTGGGAAGATTTGGCTAGAACCAGTTATGCCGCAGGGGATTTCCCAGAGGCTGCGAAGCATTGGCGGCAAGCTGTTGCGGGTTTTGAGGTGGGGGGGGATTGGTTGAATCAGGCGATCGCCCTGAGTAATCTTTCGTTGACATATCAACAGTTGGGGGATTGGAAAGAGGCTAATAGTGCGATCGGCCTGAGTCGGAGTTTGTTACCGGAGGAAACTGGGGTAAAGTCGCCAGGGGAATTAAAGGTGATCGCTCAAATCCTCGATATTCAATCTAATGGGCAATGGGAACAGGGACAAATCACTCTTGCTTTGCAAACAGGGAAGCAAGCAACGAATATTTATGTGAAATTAAAGGATAATTTAGGATGGAAACGCAGCCTAATTGCTCAAATTAAAACCCTGCAAGCATTAGGTTTATATCAGCAAGCTTGCCAAGCAATTATCCCAGTTGTAGAATCAAACAATCTAGAAAACTTCACCATTCCAAGTCAGGATTGTCAGCAGTTAATTACTGAAAAATTAGTAACAATCAAAGAAAGTGTCAAAAAGCCATCAAATTCGACTTTTAAAAATATCCAAATTACGGGGGCGCGTCTCCTTGGTGATGTGTGGAGACAGCTTGGCTATTTGAAAGAGTCAAAAGAGTTGCTGGAAGAAGTAGATCGAGTTGTTACTCAACAAGCATATCCTCAAGAACAGGCTTTAATCTTACTAAGTTTAGGTGATACTTACAAGTCTATAGGAAATAGAAACAAATTCTTGTCCGAGTTGGATCAGTCTGAAAAATACTACCAAACTGCTATAGATTCCTATAAAAAATCGGCGAAGGTGGCTGCAAAGAATTCTTTTGTAAAAGTCCAGGCACAACTGAATTTATTAAGTCTTTTAGTTGATTTTAAAATTGGATTGGCGGCAAATCCAAAGGAAATCAAACAATTGCGGTTAGAAATTTTGTCTGAATTAAATAAGTTGCCGCCAAGTCACAAGCTAGTTTATGCGGAAGTTAGCTTGATGAATAGTTTAGTTAAGTTCAAGAATCAACTAAAAACTCCTAATAATGTTTCAAATTCGTCTAACGTAAATTCAGATAAAATATTGAATTACTGTTTGCCAAATTCTGCAATTGTGGCTGCAAGTGTACTGGGAAATATTGAGTCTGTGTCTTGGGGATGGGGAGAAGTTGGCAAATTGGGTGCAAAGGCGATCGCATTGGCTAGGGATTTGGGCGATTTTAGGGCAACAGCCTATGCTTTGGGCAATTTGGGTACCGTGTATGAAAAAAATCAGCAGTGGCTAGAGGCTCAACAGTGCACGGAACAAGCTTTGTTGTTGTCGCAGAATGTTCAGTTAAATGCGCCGGATCTTGCCTATGAGTGGCAGTCGCAATTGGGGCGGATTCGTTGGAATGGGGCGAAGGATGTGGACGGTGCGATCGCAGCTTATACGGCTGCATTTAATACGTTACAGTCGCTACGCAACGATCTAGTGCCAATTAGTCGGGATGGACAATTCGATTTTCGCGATCGGGTAGAACCTGTTTATCGCGAATTAGTTGACTTGTTGTTGCAGGATAATCAGCCTAGTCAAGAGAATTTGAAACAAGCTCGCAGTGTAATTGAAGCACTTCAGGTTGCTGAATTGGATAACTTTTTTCGCGATGCTTGCGTCGTGGTGAATAAGTCAGAAGAGATAGATCGAATTGCTGACAAATACGATCCAACGGCGGCAGTTATCCATGCAATTATTTTAAAAGATCGTTTAGCAATTATCCTGAAATTACCAGGCAAAACATCCTTAGAATATCGGCAAACCTACCAGCCGGAGACACTCGTAAAAAAAACAATCCAAAATCTACAAAAATATTTAGTTGACAAAAGTAGCACTCCCGAAGTCGTAGCAGAATCAGAAAAACTGTACAAATGGTTGATAGAACCAGTAGAATCATTGGTTGAAAATGCTAAAAATGTAGAAACATTAGTATTTATCTTAGACAGGCCCCTGCAGGTGATCCCAATGGGAGCTCTTTACGATAAGCGCTCAGATAAGTATCTAATGGAAAAAAATTATGCTCTTGCTCTAGTTCCGGGTTTACAGCTTCTCGAACCTAAACCTTGGAATCAAGTAAAATCAAGCAAGTTAAAAGTTTTGCTAGGAGGTGTAGATCAACCCCAGACACTAGAAGGTCAAGATTTTGCAAAAATCGAAAAATTACTAGAAGAATTGGATGGAATCGGAAAAATTGTAGCAACCAGCAAAAGATTTTTGAATGAAGAGTTTACTCTAACCAACCTTCAACAAGAGTTGGCCTTGGCTAATATCCCTATTCTGCATATCAAAACACATGGTCAGTTTAGCTCCGATCCCGAAAAAACTTTTATTGTTGCTTTTGGAAGCTTGCTCAAAAGTCAAGATTTGGATAAATTGATTAAGAGGGGTAATAAAAAGGATGTTCGAGCGATCGAGTTACTGGTACTCAGTGCTTGCAAAACAGCAAAAGGGGATGATAGAGCAGTCTTAGGACTATCGGGGGTAGCTATACGGGCAGGTGCCCGCAGTACCGTTTCAAGTTTGTGGGTAGCAGAAGATGCCGCCAACACAAAAATTATAGTGCGATTCTATGAAGAGTTGCGTAAACCGGGAATGACAAGGGCGAAAGCACTTCATATTGCTCAAAAAGCGTACTTTGAAACAGGAAAAGAACCCTATTTTTGGGCACCTTATATTATCGTTGGCAATTGGCTGTAACTCCATAGGATTAAAGAAGACAATCCAGAAGACAAAACCTATAAAAAAGTAAGACAACCCCATTAACTCAAGCCTAGTGAGTTATTTTTCCAATAGTTGCACAGCACCAACTAAAGGTTCTTCAGCCAGAGCTCTATATCCAGCAGATTCTAATAACTTAATCCATTGAATTTTTAATTTTTCATCTTGAGGATTTGCCAGCAAACGCTGAGCTAAACTGGCGACGGAATCATACCAAATATCAGGTGTTGCTGTATTGATTTGCTGTTGGCGTTCAGATGTGAGTGGTACTCGCGCGACAAACCCATTCACCGACAAGTCAGTCGTAGATCGCGTATAAGGTTCACAATTTAATTTGAAGTACCAAAGGTAATACTTATTCAGTTCAAGAGCATAGTTTGGAGATTTTTGCAGGCTAACACTAATAATTCCTGGTGTTTTTGGCAAAGTGACCGCAGCTTTATAAATTCTCTTTTTCCCATCTGCTGTTTGCAGAGAAAACTCGACTGAGTTTATATCTTCAGGATTGTAGGGAATATAGAACAAAAAAGTTGGATATTCAGAAGTCGTGAAGACCGGATTCTTAATAGGTACAAGAGCGGTAATTGACTTACTTGTCTTTTTACAGTTGGGATTAGTGGGGTCAAGTCCGGTTCCGGTTCTTGGTTGATTATCTCGTGGCGGTGGCGGTGGCGGTGTTTGAGGAGGTGGTGGGGGGGATTGGCTCAAAAAAATTGCACTGTAGGTTTGTAAAGAGATAGGAGAAATCATGATAATTGCCAGCGCAATAATGATAGCAAAAGCTAGTTGGAAATATAGCCGAGGCATTTGGATTTAGTTGTTGTGTTTTTGTCTAAAATGCTTATTCCGGCTGTCGATTTTGAGATATTTTATGGATGACTAATCCACTGCCAGTCGCTACTAAAGCTAAGGCTGAGGGAACTAAAGGCATCCATCTGCCCTGGTTAAGCATCTCAAGACAAATGTAATATAACAGCACGCTAGCAACACAAGTGACTATTGTCAAGTGCAGCCGGGGGCGAACATATATCACCAACACTCCGCCAGTAAACGCCCATAGCCAAACAAATACTGCATCGCCCCATTGCAGATTACCCCACTGTGGTAGCACCCCTAACAAAGGTCGTTTTGGGTTATCCATCACGGCGCTAAGAATTTGACTTGTCATGTGGGTATGAATCCATACTCCTGGCATTTGGCCATAGGGAGTATCAAAATCATCTCTAGCTACTTCCGCAGTATAGCCGACGATGACTACCCGATCTTTGATTGCATTTTCGCTGACTTTTCCCTCTAAAATATCTGTCAGTGAAACTATTTTTGCTGGTCTAGGATTGGCGCGGTAGTTGAGGAGAATTTGGCTACTCTTGCCATCGAGGCTTTGATAACCTCCTGTGTGTGAGGCTAAACGATTAAAAGTTACTCCGCCCAATTCCCAATTTTTTGTAGTTTGATTAACTTGTAATGGTTCAATTTTCTGGGATGATAATAATGAAAATGCTAATAAAAAACTGAAGCTGTAGGGTGTAATACATTTAGAAGATTTAGGCAAATAATTGGGTTCATAGGATAAGACTTGGCGACGGACTGTCTGATGTTTATTGTCTTGAATGTTATTATCAAAAATATCTACAAATCCTACTTGACCGGTTAATTGTTTCGGGGAAAACTCAGGAAGCGGAGCATAATCTGCCGCGGACGATTGGTAGGAACAAACGGTATAAAAGTTTTTATTTCTTTTAAAAATTTCGATCCAATCTTTACGGGCTGTGATATCCATATCATCCTTGATTCTAGGTTGATTGCGAGATATATCGAGCCCAAAGGCTGCTGGTTTATATTTTTCTACTTTTTTGACGATTTCTGCTAAAGCGGATTCTTTGATCGGATAGCCACCATACTTATCAACTTCTTGTTGATTGATTTCAACTACTGTGATACGGGGATCGATCGCCTCAGCTTGGCGCTGTCGCATTAAATAATCGTAAGCAGGTAATTCCAGAGGTTCGAGGAATTGTAGCGATCGCACTCCCATGATCGCACCGGTGGCGATCGCACTTGCCATCAACGCAGTCTGAAGATTGCGCCAAATAGAAAAGCGTTTGCGCTCTTCCTCATTTCCCCTCAACAACTCAATCCAAGTTAGAGCCTCAACACCCGGAGACTCATAAATCATCGGCAACCAGCTAGCACCAGGATAGTTAACCTCAAATCGATCCAGTTTTTTCCGCGCTTTCCCAACTGATTTATCCAAAGGCTTATTTTCTACAGCAAATGCCTCCAACAAATACTCCAAAAACTTTTGAGCTACTTCATCAGGGACTCGCTCTCGCATGGCGATAACTGCTGGAATTTGTAGAGAAGCGAGTTCCTGCACTAATCCCATGCCGTCACAAGAATTGAAAATCGCTAATTTTAAACCATGCTGAATAGCATTTTCTAAACCATACTTTAAGTTTTTAATTGTTATGCTTTCGGCTTCACTGAGGGCAAGTTTACCCTCGGTGTAATCAGCATTGCTCGAACTATGACCAGCAAAGAATAAAATATCCCAATGCTGTCGCCATAACTCATCATTGAGCTCGCTGTTGGAAGTAGCTATCAGAGGTTTAATGTAGGCAGATATTTGGTGAAGCTTTTCGGTCAAAAGCTTCAAATCTGCCTTAATATTGATCCCTGTATCTTCTCCCATGATAACCAGAATTCTGACCTTGTTTTGATTTTTCTTGCCTTGGTATTTATGGGGTTCTTTATGGTTGACTTTGCTCAGAATTGGCTCGATTTCAGCATCATGTAAAACATCCCACAAATGCCAAGGGAATTCCCAAAGAGCGATATCATCTGTTTGAATGATTAATCTGACATTTTCTCCCTCAGCGCTCAAGACTTGTAAGAGCTTATCCCGGACAGGCTGAAATCTTTTATCTCCTGAATTCAACCAAGTATTCATACTTGTTTCCACAGACTTAGCTGAATCTTTAACGGAAATTTTGGTAATTTGCCCCTTTTTGCTCTGTTCTAATTTGCGGTAAGAACCACAACCTGCTTTTTCGCGAGCTAAGCGTAAATTTTCAGATGCTTTCAGCACATCTGTAGCTGGTGGCAACGACCCAGAAATAGAATAGGATATACTATCAACTTGAAGACTGACAGAATAAGGCTGTTTGCTCTCTGTTTTGATATCTAAGACGATTGACTTGATCATAGGTTTTGGTCGGCTGGTAATGATGGTTGATTTAAATAGTAAAAGGTTCTTTGAGGCTCACTCCGTTCACTGCTATTTTAACCTGGAAATAATCGTCGATCGCCGCCGTAAATTCATATTCAATTAGATTGTCAGCAGCATCCGTTTGTTCTTCAAAGAAAACTTCGTCATCTTCATCTAGGATAGTAAGTTGCAGATTTGGTGGCAGAATTGGCGATCGCTCAGGACGTAATAGCAGATGAACCTTGATTTTATCAGTTTCTTCGGGGGTGAGAGTCAGCACAAGCCGAAGTTGATCGCTATCAAGGCGCATCCCTAAATTAATAGTCTTACCAATGCCGACACCCGCACTCTCATTACTCGGATCAATTTTCCCCAAACTCACGGATGCTTCGCGGCGCAAGGCGTCATTTTCAGTCGTTTCCAGCAGGTGAGTCAGGGTGGCGATCGCTTCTTTATTTCCTGGTTCGAGGCCACCTAATAATTTAATCGCCTGCAATTGATTCTGGGGATTGCGCTTATTCTGTGAAATTTCAATCAATGTGGGAATGGTATTGTGACTCTTAAAGTTACCGTCCCTATAGGACAAAGCTCCTACCCTCCCATTAACTAAACTCTGGTCTACATTTCCCAACATCTCTGTAAACATTTGCTCACCTGTCTTCCAGCCATCTTGGAGATAATTCTTCATGCGCTGAAGTAAAAGTGCTGGAGTTGGACTCGCGACAACTGGCACAAAATTTGCTACACGATTGTGATACAATAATTGCCGATATTTGTCATTTGCCAAGAAAGCGGCCCACTGTTCAAAGGATACTTTCAGTCGGGGAGAATATAGCGAGGAATCGCTCAAAAGCTGTAATAATTTCGCCGCCTCCATCTCTGATAAATTAAGCACGGGAGCAACTTCTGCTTGCAAGTTTAATCCTAGAGTAATTTGCATGACAGTCAGAGATGCGGTCAACTCATCTATGGCTAAAGAATAAGTGCGATCGCCCGCACTGTATCTGCCTTGATGCTTCAGTTGCTGATGAGTCGCAAACCCGCAGACTTCCAGCCAACAGCGATCGTCATCATCCCCATCCAAATTCACCTGCACAGCCACATAATAATCACCAGCCCAACTAGGAATATCAACCCATTCCTGCGGCACACAAATTTCTTCTACATCTGACTCGTCACTGGGAATAAACACCAGTCTGCTATCACCAATCTGAATAGCTGTGCCGTTGACTACTTCCCAAATACTAGCAAGATCCTGACCGTGCCAGACTAAAGGTTGAGGGTTCTCTGGTTCCAGCCATTCAGAAAGCCAGTTAAATAAAGCATTTAAACAAGCGCCATTGAGATAACCATTGTAGCGAGAAATAGGATTAGAGTGATGTTGATTTTGTTGCCAAGCAGTCTCTAGGTCTACTTCGTCAATAGTCAAGCGCAGCCTATCAGAAATTTGAGACTCAAAGGGTTGGATTTTTGTGAATTCAAACATTTTTTATTCTCCTTTTTTGTTGTTAGCCATTAGAATTTGCAAGCATTCGTCAACGATAACATCCACTGTTTGGGAGGCATCTTCAGCCTGAAGAGAGAGATTCCGACTGCGACAGACAGCTCGAACTTGAGATTGATAAAAGCGCAATAACCAGTTGTCCACACAATCCCGCTGCCAAATTTCAAGTTCCGCAATTAAATTGGATTGTAAGTTCTGCTGAGATCGAGAAAGTATGGCATTCACCTCTAAGTTATTTATGCCCAGCATAATCGCAATCCTTTCTACGTTTAACTGCTGACCATAGTAGAGATGGAAAACAGTTTCCTCTTGAGATTCAAGTTTTTTGACAGCTTCAACTAAAGCTGCGTGAATTAAATCTGAATGCAGGGGAGCGCGGAAGTTTTTATGCAGCCATTGCAATACATATTTTTCGGACCATACTTCCGGCTGTGACATTTCAGCCATAGTTTTGATGAGTTTTGTTTTAATAGTATTCAGGCGACGAGAAATGGCAGATTGACTGATTCCTATTTTAATTTCTAGTTGTGTTTGCTTGATGCCGCAACCATAATAAAGCAGGAGAGTTTTGTGTTGATCTGGTTTAAATTCTTCTATCTGTTTGCGAAAAGCAGAGTGAACTTGCTGGCTTTTTCTGCCATTTTTCTCAGTATTTTCATCTGCTTCTATATCGAAAGATTCTTCGGTATTTGACTGAGATAAGTTTTCACCGCCTTTTTCCTCAAGTGATTCCCAGGGGATGTTGATGTTATGGTTAATGGGATTTTGGTAATTTTGTAATGCTTGAATACATAATTTCATCCAAGCTTGCACTTGCTCTTGATTGATATTTGAGCCAGCGGAGACTTCGTGAGGTGCATTCAAGAGGACCTTTTCTGCATTGTAAGATTCAGCGGTCTGCCGAAAGTCTTCAGTATCAGCCTCGTGCCATTTATCCCCTCTTTTCCTGACCGCAGGATTATAAACTTTGTTTAAGCTATAAACTTGTTTAAAACATTTGCGTGCAAAGATACATTGGGTAATTGTTGGTTCTGGAATCGCAGAAGTTTCTAGGGCTTCCCGAAGCAGTTTATCGGATTTTTTAACTAGCATTCGCCACGGCGAAAACTTACCTACAGACATTTTATCTCGGATATCTTGGCTCAAGGCAGCTTGAATGTAGGTATCTAAAGAAGCCTGACGATCGCAATCATAGGATTGTAACACGCGGCACAGATTGTCAGGATTGTAGATAAAAATGCGAGCAGAGCAGAGATACTCGTCCCAAAGCTGCTCCTGGGAGTTTTTCGAGACTTCTTTAGCTGCATAATAGCAGTTTTTTTCAAAGTAACTGGCCAAGTGTTCTAAGGCTAGTCTCTTGCGATTTCTGGGTTCCCATTCTTGAGAAATTGATGCCGTATTAATTGCTATTTTTCTCCAAAATAGTGCTAGATTTTGGCGGTGATTTGGCTGGGAACATAACTGTGCGAATTCTGGGTGTCGTTGTTGATACAACTTAAAATTGGTTCTGAGATGATTCTGGTTGTGCCACTCAATAATCTGGGCATTTTTGCTGGTATTCAGCATGAGATAGGTGCAAAATTCGTCGGTGTAATTTTGACGTTCCGGCAGTCGGGGAATATTTCCCTGGTGAGAAGGGTTGGTCATCTTAGTTTGTTATCGAAGAACAATAAAGGAGGAATTGAGCCAGAAGTTTTGAGTTTACAGCAGCCTCGCTGGAGAGGAAGCTGTTGGCCAGTACAGAGGCTCAGAGGTTTTTGACTCGGAGTCATGGGGGAAATTGGGCGACTGAAGCATAGTGGCTGGAAGAGCGTCCTCTAAAGTGTGCTACTAACTTATTGGTGTCGTCAGCCGACATTTATGCGGGTAGCTCTGAGTTGGGGATGCAGCATTGTCTCTGAGCAAGGCAGTAGCAGTGCATCTGTTGCTTGCCCCCGTGCTGAGGCTGAAAGTGGGGCTGGTGTCTAACTCTTGAGACATAACTGCTTGAGTTGGAGTTACAACAGTCCAGCTTCTGGGCGCATTCCTCCAAAAGTGGGGCGCTAGACCTCACAGGCAGTCCCAGAATATCTGGCTGGTTGCCTCTGTCATTGCATTGTCCCACAATCGACTGCGATCGCCCTCCAGTTCTAAAATTCAGTCCTCAAATGCGATCGCCTCTGGCTGTTAGCTAGCTCGATCGCCCTTACTTATTCAATTGAGCAGCTTTTGAACAATTTGCATAAATTAGCAGACATAATTTTGAATGTTTTAGCTAAAAACTCGCCTCAACTTAAGAGATAAACTTACTCCGATTGTCTAAGATATTGACAATTACGAAATTTCCCGATCGCACAAATTGATTTGCATATTTTTGAACAATGGCACTTCTTTTAAGTTCCCATAACGTTGCCAAGTATTTAAGAGATGTAGAGCTCTGTACCGATACAGAGCCAGACCTCTTTCATGTAGATTCCGTTGCCGCTAAAAACTTTAACCTGTTAGTAACTCTTTCCAACGGTTATAAATACCTTGTCAAGCAGGAACGCTATGCCTCTGATGGCAAAGCTGCTGGCGAATTTCTCAACGAATGGCGAATTCAAGAGTTTTTACAGCTATTCCCCGAACGGGACAGCTTGCGTTCGTTATTGCCAGTAGTGTCGCATTTTGATGCGGAAAATTCCATCCTGGTTTTCAACTACCTAGATGACTGCCGCGATTTAGCTGATTTCTATGCAAAAGAGAATGTTTTCCCGATCGCGATCGCATCCTCGATCGGCACTATTATCGCTACCATCCATCGCTCAACCTTCAACCGTAAAAATTATCAAGAATTCTTCGATCGAGATACTGACAATGAAGTAAAATGTTTGGTGCCTAACTTAATTCGCAGTTTAGAACGAATCACCCCCGAAATCTTCGGTTTAGTTCCCGCAGACGGTTTAAAGTTCTTCGTTCTCTACCAACGTTACGAAAGCCTCGCGCAAGCAATAACAGAGCTTTCTACAGCTTATAACCCTTGTTGCTTGACTCACAACGATCTAAAACTCAATAACATCCTCATTCACCAAGATTGGCAACAATCCGATCGAAACATTGTCCGACTAATTGATTGGGAACGTTCTGCTTGGGGAGATCCCGCCTTTGATTTAGGAACTTTAATCGCCAGCTACCTGCTGGTTTGGTTGAGTAGTTTAGTCATCAGTCAGACACTCACGATCGAAGAATCGTTGCGATTAGCCGCAACTCCTCTCGAACAGATTCAGCCTTCAATTAATGCTATGACGGTAGCTTATTGTGATACCTTCCCAGAAATAGTAGAACACCGCCCCGATTTCTTAAAGCGAGTCGTGCAATTTGCTGGGTTGGCATTAATTCAACAAATTCAAGCCACAATCCAATATCAAAAATCTTTTGGCAATACCGGAATTTGTATGCTCCAAGTTGCCAAAAGTTTGCTGTGCCGTCCCGAACAATCAATGCCAACTGTTTTCGGCAGTGCTGCTACTAGCCACACTCAACTCAACCAAGCCGCTTAAAATATTCCCTCGCGATGCAACTCGATATGCAACTAATTGATTCTCCTCCAATTCAACACTCAAATTCTATTGAAAGCAGGTTGTTAGATACCCTGCAAGACATCATCAAAGTACAAATTCAGCCTGATTTCTGTATTCTTCACCCCGATTACAAACCGTTAGAACTTCCTGCGGAGGTAGTCAACCGCTTTAAAGGAATGCCAGCAGAAGTTCAAAATCTATATATCAACTTGCAACTTCGCAGTTTCCTGTACGGTATCCATTATAATGGTTCCCTGAAAAATGCCCTTGCACCAGATGCAAATTCAGATGCCAAATCCCTGTATCAAAATTTAGAAAATAACACCATTCTCGGAGTAGATTTAGCCTTTTACGATCGATTGCACGAAAATAATGATGGAGAAGGCTACTTCGAGCCTGATTGGGTTGCAGTCAGGCAAGAAACTGACGGTAGTTTAGCTGTTAATAAAGGCGGGTTAACTTTACATATCGATCGAGAATACCACCTTCAATCACATCAAAAAAATGCTGGCATTGGCGATTGTGTCACTATTCGGATGCCCAAAAATTTCGTTCAAAACGGATTTTACATGGCAGTTGGGAACGCCGGGCCGCAAAGTTACGATACAGACAAACCTTTGGAAACAGTGCGCGTTTACTTTAACTTAACTCCTGAAGGTGCAGTTGCAGTTATGGGCAAGCTGACGCACCGGCTCAATGCTATCTTACTTCCCTTTACTTTTAAAGTGTTATACAACCCCGGTGATTACGGGCGTTATGACTCAGGAGTTCTCTACTTTGAAAAAAGTAGTTATGAAGCAGTCAGGCTAGTTTTACAAACAGTATATGCAGAGGATAAAGCACATTTCAAAAAAGAAATTCCCTTATTTACCAAACCGCTAGCGCCTGGTTTAGGGCTAGCAGAAGAACCAGACTACAAATTTGCAGCCCAAGAAAGCTTCGGGATGAACCGCTGCCAAATTGTGGCCAATGGCTTATTAGAAGCTTGGCACAAAGGAGATGAGTTACCAGAAGCGCGAATCAATGCTATTTTTAAGCACTTCTCGCTAGTGGGGATTGACTGGCAGCGTGCCTATCTCAATGCGAATTCTGAAGATATTTATACAGCTTTAGAACTATGAAAATAACCGATCTCGCTTTACCATCGATCGCTTCTTCAAATGCGATCGCTCCTTCAAATACGATCGCTTCTGTAGTTGATAATTTCCCACCGTCTGATTTGCCGTTTTACCGCAAGCTGGGACGCACCGATTTAACTGTTAGTTGTCTGGGATTAGGAGGCGGGGGCGGTATTTCTAGCGATGATACTCTTTACGCTTTCGATCGAGGAATTAACTACTTTTTCTATTCCAGCGACTTGCACCACTATATCTACAGTTCGATGGCTGATGCGCTGCGAAAATTATGCGATCGCCGTTCGTCAGTGCGGGAGAAAGTGGTGCTGGCGACGGTGACTTATATCAAAAGTCCAGAAGCAGCGATGGCAGCATTGTTGGATCAGTTTGTGGAACTGGGAATTGACTATATTGATGTTTTGTTTTGGGGTTGGTTCGGCACTAATGACGGACAAGCTTTACAAGATTGTTTGCAGCTTTCTCCTGATTTGAGAGGCAAAAATTCGGTTTATCAGCGCACGATCGAAAGAATGTTTGGGACTTCCGAACGCCTCAAAAAAATGGGTGCTGTGCGTTATATTGGTGCGTCGTTCCACGATATCACTTTGGCTCGGCAGTGGTTGGATAGTCCGCTGTTAGATGTGGTGATGGTGAGGCATAATGTCGCCCACCGTTCCGCTCAAAGTCAGATTTTCAATCAGTTGGATACGCAAGATGCAGAACGACCGGGGATAGTTACTTTTAAGTCTACAGGTTCTCATTCCGGTGCGCTTTGGGATATTCCGGCTGGTTTGCCTGCGGGATGTTGGCAACCTTCTGTGCCGGATTTGTATCGCTATTCTTTGAGCCAAAACTGCGTGGATGTCTGTTTGGCAGGTTGGCAAAGCCGGGAAGAGATAGATGCTGCGATCGCAGGTATCCAAAAAGGTCAATTAACCCCTGCTGAATTGGATTATCTCAATGTTTATGGCGATTTGCACCGCAACCGTTTGAAGGTACAGGAAGTGCTACCGGAACGATTGCTGTACTGCGCTTAGTTGCGCTTAGTGGCGATCGGCTACCTCATAACACCAATTCACTAATCCCAGACGCCTGTTTTATTTGGGTTGGAGCAACAAAATATCGAAGCTCTCTAAACAAAATAAATCTGGTTTCTCCTTCCTAATTACCATTTTGTCAATTTTGTCAATCAAATACACAGGATAAAACCATGCAAGAAACTTTAGAAAAATTGGTGTTGCCAGAAATTTTACCTGCAAGTGATGAAGCTGTTGTTGCCTACCTGCGCCATTCTTACAAATTTGCTGAAATGGCAGCACTGGCTGAACGAGATACCCTAATTTTGGCAGTTTGCCAACAGCTTGGCATCAGTATTTCTGATGAGGAATTGCAAGCGGCGGGGGATGCTTTTCGCTTGGAACACAAGTTGCTGGGCGCATCTGAAACCTTGGCTTGGTTGGGAAAACAGCGAATTAGCCCTGAAGATTGGTCGCAAGGAATTCGAGTATCGTTACTGACTCAGAAGTTGAAAGAGCATCTTTTTGGAGAAGTGGTAGATAATCATTATATGACCAACCGGGATGATTATCGGCGGGTGGCTTTGTCTCAGATTTTAGTTCGCGACTTGACAGAAGCTTTGAAAATTGCCCAATCGTTAAGGGTAGAAAATGCTTCTTTCTGTGCGTTAGCTTTGGAACACTCGAAGGGGAAGCGATCGCAACAAAATGCTGGCTTTGTGGGGATTCGATTTTTGGCGGAATTGCTACCGGAGATTGCCAAGGCTGTTGCTGAGGCGAAGGAAGGTGAAGTGGTTGGGCCAATTCAGACGAAGTTAGGTTATCACATTCTGAGAATTGAAAAGCGGTTTTCTGCTGAATTGGGTGAAGTCAGGGAACAGGTTTTAGAATCGCTGTTTCAGACTTGGTTAAACGCGAGAAGCAATTCTGATATTGGTGATGAAATGCGTTAATGAGACGATCGAGGTTTGAAATTCTCAACTGGGTAGCTAAGCAGTCGCGCGTTTAACTTGTGTAATTTGGAGCCTGCACCCCACGATAAGCCAAAAACAGGTCAAAAAATTAGATGCGCGACAGATTAATAAAGAATAGCTTTTTAAGCGCGATGCCTACCTCTGATTAAATTCAGGGGTAGGACTTTTATTTGTTGGGACGATAGAATACAAAAACGTCTCAGCATCCAGTGTTTTTAGACAAAATTGTTTTACTTTTAACTTTATTAATGCCCCTATAATTTGTTTGGAACCCTACTTACGGCACCTTTTACCATAAATATCTAGGATCGTGTAAATAAAAGGATAACTTCTTATTGATAATTTTATGTCTTCCCAAGTGTTTCGTTTATATTGCAAATCCTATTTGATTGAATTTTAATAGTAAATAGGATTTAGGCAATCAAAAGTCTAGATGTCAGAAAGCCATAAATTTTGGAGGACATTCATCAATGGCTACAATTACAATCTCCGATCTGCGTCCCGCCGGTTCCGAACTGTTTCAAGATTCAGAAAGTTACCTTAATAACCTAACTGAGAGCGAAATGGAGGAGCTGCTAGGTGGCGGTTGGTATCTCAAAGGCTCTATCAATCAGAATGGAGTTTGGGTTCAGTTTAGTTGGGCATGGCGGTAAATTAAAGAGTGTAAACTTTTGATTTCCAGCAATTACAGCACTTTTGCTGGTAATTGAGGTACAGAGACTTCCCGGTAATTTCTAGTAACCGGAGTTTAGAGTGTACTTTATAACCATGCAATCTGCTGTAAATATCATTTCATTACTTTGGAGGACATTTCACAATGGCGACTATCAAAATTTCTGACTTGCATCCTACTGGATCAGATCTTTTTCAGGATTCTGAAAACTATCTCAATGAGCTAACGGATGACGAGCTAGATTTAACTCATGGGGGATTTAGTCCAGCAGTTTCTTTTGTTACTAGGGCTGTTAGCGGGTATGTAGTTTCACAAGTTTTTTCCCTACTTTTTAAACCCATAAAAGTTTACTAAAACGGGATTTCAAATGTTTCTTTTACTATCAAATGGAGGTAGATTATCTATACATCCATTTGATAGTAAACTTGGCAATTTCTCAGAAATAAATTATCCAATGGCAATCATCAAAATCACCAATATTTCTCCCAAGGGGACTGAACTATTTCACGATCCTGAAAGTTTCCTAACAGAACTAAAGGATGAAGAACTGAATTTAACTGGTGGAATTTATTACACTTGGTTCTTTCGTAAGTTACCACCTTCCGGTTTTCCTGTATTTTGGGCATAAAATTTAAACCCATTACGGTTGGCGTAATAAAGTTGAAATCCCAGACAATTTCTCAGGCAAATCATTAAAATCGCTAACACACTACTGGTTTTGAAGTCCACGATTCTGAAAACTACCTGAATCAGCTAACATATGAGAAGCTGTTATCTAGGTAGAAAGAATAGATAGCCCTCCGACACTCTCGGAGGGCTATTACATTTATGAAACGTGGGATTATAAATTTGGCAGTTTATATACTTAAATCTAAGTCGATCACAACTTCTACTTCCTCAACTTGCTGCTTCACCCAACCGCTAAACAAATCAGAAAGAATTTGATACCCCAGTTTCTCATCCAACTGCGGTTTAATCACTTCCTCAACCAAAATCAAATATACCCCCTTAGCACCCACAATTGGCTTCAAAACCTGTGGCGGTTTAGCAGCAAAAACAGCAGCAGAAATCTCCGCCTTCATCTCCCCGCGCCGCACAACTCCCCGATATCCCCCACGACGGCGCAACTCAGTATCCTGAATATATTGATGAGCAACTTCAGGAAAAATCATCTCCCCCTCTTGCAAAGCATAAAACAGTTCCATCGCCAAATCTTCATCATCCAAAACCACTTCATAAATCACCGCGCCAGCATAATCCAATTGATGTTCCACAAACCAAGGCTCTACCTTATCTGCAAACAAATGTTGCGCCAATTTTCCAGACATCACATTTGTATAAACCATTTCCTCAAAATCATCTAAAGATAGGCAATTTTTCTTCAACCATTCCCAGGTTTCATCAGCAGTCTTCAGTTGGCTGATTAACCGAATATTATCTGCTGCTTGCTGTAATTCTTCAGCCTCCACTTTAATCCCCGCCTCCGCTGCTGCATCCATTACTACCTTCCGAGTAACAATTTGCTCCACAATAGAAGGAATTTGGCAGGATAACTTGACTTGCTGAAGGATATCTTGAGCCGAAATAGTAATAGCTTGTGACATGACACTCTCCTAAAAGGTAAAATTGATTCAATAATGGGTAGATTACCCGCTAAATTACAGCTTTAAATCGCCTTTTTGTAACTTCTTAAACGGGTCAAGAATAAAGTCAATCAGGCGACGCTGACGGATAATTATTTCAGCCGTAGCTGGTTGACCAGATTTGAAAGGAATACACTTACTCTTTGGTTGAAGACAACTCTGAGATAACTCAATTTCCACATCATAAGTAGTTACATTTCCTTGCGCTGTTTGCGTAATCTTAGAATTGGGGGATACCCAACTCAATTTGCCTTTCACAACTTCGTAATCCTGGAAAGGATATTCATCAAATTTCAGATTGGCATCTTTCGCTTGATTACCTGAGCGTAAAGACTCGCTTTCGGAAGTAAGAATCTGTCCCTTGAACACCAGGCCAGTACCCTTTCTTGCGATCTCAGCAATCAATTGTTTAGGTTGTACTACTGCACCTTCTCGGGTAATAGGAAGTGAAAAAATAGTACCATCAAAATCTGAACGAATCAAATATTTCTTGAGCTGCTCTTTAAGAGAACTAATCTGATTTTTTGTTTGTTCGATTTCTGATTGAACACCCGCAATTTGCGTATTCAAATCAGTAAGCTGCTGTTCTATTTTCGAGACAGCTATTGTTCCCGATTGAACCAAGCTTTGATAACTGCGTTTTTGTTCTTCCAAACGCAGCTTACCTTGCTCAATATCCGATTGAGCTTGGCGAATAATTCTCTGGTAGTTACCCTGCTGCTCTTTTAGACGCAGTTCAGCTTGTTTAATATCAGACTCAGCTTGGTGAATAATCTTCTCATAACTACCTTGTTGTTCTGTTAAACGAGATTCTGTTTGGGAAATATCTGATTGCGCTTGTCGGCGTTGTTGATAGTTTTCTTCTACCGATTGTACTATTTCTGCAAGTCGGTCTTTTGAAATCGCACCGGCATCAAAAACTGTTTTATAGCGTTGGAATTTTTCCTCAGCCTTTCCCAAACGAACTGCTGCTAAATTATAAGCAGCTTTGCTAGATTCAATGCTTTTCCTTACTTGAGCAACTTGGGCGAGTTTTTCTTCTTTTTGGAAGTTGTAAGTAGCCTTCAAAGCATCAAAACTCTGCTGTGCTTGTGCCAATTGTGCGATTTTCTCTTCTTTTTGAAAGTTGTAAGCAGTTTTGAGGGTATCAAAATTCTGCTCTGCTTGAGCGACTTGTGTTTGTTTTTCCAATTCTTGAACTTTACTTTGTTGGTGTTGAGCAGCAATAGCAATCCCAAACTGATTTTTCTGGATTTCTAACTGGCTAAGCCGATTTATTTGTCCTTCCAATTTAATTTGATTTTGTTGAATTTCATCACGAATTGATTTAGAGTCTAGTTCTACTAAAATCTGGTTAGCTTTTACCTCATCCCCTTCTTTGACGCGCACTTTAACCACTGCAACGCTACCTTGAATATCTGCTTCTCGCTTAACGGTATTTCCCTTAAGTTCAAGCCTTCCTCTAGCAGAACCTGTTTCATCCACCTTGTAAAGCATTGACCAAGGTAAAACGATACCTACAAATATTACCAAAAAATACAGTAAGCCTCGCGTCCAAGTTTTTGGCAAAGTATCTAGTAATTCCTTGGTAGCATAAGACCAATCATCAGTATGAATAACTTTGTCATTTGTAGAGTTAGGAAACTCTTTTTCAGTCGCTAAAGTTTCTAATTCGTGGGAGTTAAGCTCGGAGGGAGAAAATGAGTTTGATGAGTTAGGCATATTTGACAAGAGTTAATAGTGGTTTTCAGACCATGTAAGGAAAAGTTGGGTAACTTTTGTGTTGGGCTATCTTTCACCCTGCAACATCCAGTTGTTGCTGATTGAGATAGAAATACTGCCCGCGTTTAGCCATCAACTCTTCGTGAGTTCCTTTTTCCACCAAAACGCCTTTATCCAATACCAAAATTAAGTCAGCATTACGCACTGTTGAGAGGCGATGAGCGATAATTATGGTGGTGCGATTTTTGCGAATATTGGTGAGATTATTCTGAATAATTCGCTCGGATTCAGCATCGAGGTGACTGGTGGCTTCATCAAAAACTAACAGTTGGGGATTACCTAATAAAGCACGAGCGATCGCAATTCTTTGTCTCTGTCCTCCCGATAACATTCCTCCACCTTCCCCAATTTGGGTTTCGTACCCCATCGGCAGTTTTTTGATAAACAAATCGGCCCCAGCTTGTCGCGCTGCTTCAATAATTTCTTCTAGGGTAGCTGATGGTTGTCCGATGGCAATATTTTCGCGAATTGTACTGCCAAATAAGAAGGTATCTTGGTCAACTACACCTATTTGAGAACGGAGCGATCGCAACAAGATACTGTTTATATCTTGACCATCAATTAACACCTTTCCATCCGTAGTAGGATAAAGCCCCAAAATCAGCTTAGAAATCGTTGTTTTCCCAGAACCACTACGACCCACTAAGGCTACAGTTTGTCCTGGTTTAACCTCAAAACTGAGGTTTTCCAAAACATTGATATCGCTTTCTGGATGATAGCGGAAAGTAACCTTATCAAAACGAATGTGACCGTTAATAGGGGGTAAAGATTGCCGCGATTTTTGCTGTAAATCTTCTTCTGGATCTGCTTCGATTACATCATGGATGCGTTCGATCGCTATTACCACTTCCTGCAATTCATTCCACAGCACAGTCAACCGCTGAAAGGGATGAATAACATTACCTAGCAGCATATTAAAAGCAACTAATTGGCCTGGTGTAAGTTCACCTTGAATTACTAAAGACGCACCAAACCATAACAAACCTGTTGTCACTAAAGCCTCGATAGTACCGCTGAATACCTGAAGTCTATTCCCAATCACTTGCCCGGCAAAATTGCTTTTAACTGACTTATTCAGTAATTCTTCCCAATGCCAACGAACAGTTTGTTCGACCGCTAAAGATTTGACAGTACGAACACCAGTGAGTGCTTCGATCAGATAACTGCTTTCCCCTGCCAGAGCATTAAAGATATCCCTGGAAGTTTTTTGCAAAAAAGGAGTAGCAATTAATGCTAATAAGATAAATGGTGGAACAATTGCTAAGGCCAGCAAAGCCATTTTCCAACTATACCATGACATTAGTCCTACGTAGATAAAAACCGTCAGTAAATCCAGCAATATAGACAACGCTTCGCCAGTCAAAAAACGTTGAATTTTATGATTTTCTTGAACGCGGGAGATGATGTCACCTACATAGCGCGACTCAAAGAAGTTGAGAGGCAAACTAAAGGTATGTCGGATAAACCCAACAATCAGCGCTAAATCGACTCTATTTGCTGTTTGGTCTAGTAAATATTGTCGCAGTCCAGTCATAGCTACTCGGAACAAACTAAAAATTAGTAACCCTACTCCAAATGTGGTTAAAGTTAACTGACTTTGGCGTTTCACTACGTTGTCCAAAATCATTTGAGTGAATAGTGGCGTAATCAATCCAAAAATTTGGATAAATACGGAAGCTATGAAAACTTCAAACAGTACAAGAGCGTGCGGTTTAGCTAACTCAAAAAACTGCCAAAATGGGGTACTGTATTCTTTGGCATCTCTAATTAAAGCTGTGGGTTGCAATAACAAAGCATTGCCAGTCCAACTAACTTTAAATTGGGCATAGGTAAGGGTACGTTGACCGATGGCTGGATCGGCTATGATGACGTGCTTGCGGGTGATTTCGTAGACTACAACGTAGTGCTTGCCTTCCCAATGCGCGATCGCAGGTAGATTTTGTTTCGCCAATTGGTCTAAACTGGCATTCACGGGTCTAGTAGAGAATCCGATACTTTCTGCTGCTGCTGATAAACCTCGTAAAGAAGATCCATTGCGATCGACATTAGCCATATCCCGCAGGTGATTAACGCTAAAGCGCTTACCCCAATAGCGAGCTATCATTACTAAGGAAGCAGCACCACAGTCGGATGCACTTTGCTGTGCAAAAAATGGATAGCGGCGGATAATTCGCTGCCACAAGTGACCCGCTTGCAATGTGGGACTGGGAAAGTAAGCTTTACTAATTTTTTTCTGTTTTTTTGGCTCGACAGGCAATTGGCGATTGGAAAAACTATTCCCGCTTTCAGTCTTTTTTTCGTTCGCTATAGAACTGTCAGTTCCTCTGAGCAGCGAATCTCGGAAAACAGCCTGGTAATGAAGATGATCTCGGATTTTGGGATATTTGCGAATCAGGTGAGAAATGTACTCACAGGGAAGAAAACACAGTGTTGATGAGTCTTTGGTAGCTTTTGCTGAGTAAGGTTCCAAGGACTCTTCAGCAAACAAGGTTAGCTCGCCAAATGATTCGCCTGCTTTCAATGAAAGGGGTCTATCATCCAGACTATGAGTTAATCTTACTTTCCCTACAATAATGATGTAGATGCCACCTTCAGCATTTTGTGAATTCCAAAATTGTCTTACTGGCTGAGGCTCTATAACTTGAATATTTCGACGCACTTCTGCCAGTTCTTTTTCTAGAAAAGATTGTCCTAATGTTTTTTGCAGTAAATCATTAGAAATCAAAAAATCTGGTTGATTCTGAAGCATAGTTGCAATCTCAATGTATGGAATTGAAAGGCCAAAAATCGGGGGAAACTGAAACAGAGGTTTCTGTGAGATCGCGGATCGAAAGGCGGTTGCCTCCTTGAGTTGTGGTATCTTCCACAGGAGCGGGTTTGGGTCGCGTAGACAGTCCCATATCTTTGAGCAAGCGATTGATATGGCGATCGCTCAGTTCAATGCCGAATTCTTTAGCGAGATGCTTGCTTAACCATTGTCCTGTCCAGCGCCGGAACGAGTAACCGTAATCGCGGGGGCTATTGCTAGTAAGTTCTTTCAACCGTTCTAGGTACTGGTCATTTACGGTTTTAGGCCGGCCAATTGGGCTGTCACTCCAGTTGTGCGCTTGGCCAGCCTGTGCCATCAATATCCAATGGCGAGCCGTCCCTTGAGAACATCCCAAGATTTCACAGATTTTGGTTTGACTTTTACCCTCCGCAGCCAGCAACATAATTTGGATGCGCTGGCGGTACAGTTCGGGTAAATTGCCTTCCAGACTTTTTTGCAAGAGTTTGCGTTGAAAAGGTGTCAATAGCTGGTGCTGGTTAAGGCGCGAGGGTTTATAGCACTCACTATCAGGTAGCTCGTCTGGGCCACTGTCGCACTGAAAGGGATCGCGTGACATATTGGAAAACTGATGGGACTCTAAAACCTTATTTGGAGACACAAGGATCTCAATATGCAGTTATGCACCTATTTTGTCTGTTCCACCCCCACCATCAGGCTGTTAGAACGGAACTTGCCCCCGGAGAGGGTAGTTCCATGGGTAGTAATAAATATGTAGTGAAGTTTAATTACAGTAATTGAATATATATGATAATTTTATAAATGACACAATCAAATTTTGTGATTTTAATATTTCTTTACGCGCTCGAATGTAGATTTAGTTACACTTATGCTATCATGACTAAACTATTGCTAGAATTCTTGATATCTGCCAACATTAGTTTAGTCATGTAATCTGCTATTTTTACGACCAGACTGCCCTGATTGTGGTTCAAATCACATAGTTAAAAATGGTAGAATTCATAATAAAAAACCCAAATACAAATGTCAAAGTTGCGGTCGCCAAGAAAGTCGAAAATCCGACAAACAAAGTAATGAGCTTCGGAAACAAAAGATTTAATCGAGCGACTTCTTTTGGATAAAATTTCTTTGGCTGGTATAGCTAGAACCACGGGTGTTTCTAAAAAATGGTTACAGGATTACGTAAATAATAAATATGCCTCAATCGCACGCACAGTAAAGGTTAAACCTAAAAAAAAAGTCAGATTGAATGTTGAATGTGATGCAGGGTAAGAGCATCTCAATCAAGCTTGACAAAAGGAGTTGAGAACAGTCATCATATAATCATTATTCATAGAAGCCTGTTTGATTTTTTGACGAAGACTACGCTGCAATGTTTTCTCCTGATTAAGAGCGTTAAGTGCTATCCGTCTCAGGATAGCAAAATTACGAGGACTATGACCTGAACGAATCCGACATTGATCCTCATGGAACGTGACATCTAAAGTCCAATGAACTTGGTTCTCAATCGTCCAATGTTGA
>NZ_JAUBQM010000048.1:0-50259 GCF_036701245.1 Microcoleus sp. Pol14D4 | reverse complement strand
CCATCAAAATCCTGGAAATCATTTTCGACTCCCCTCCCGTATTTTTGCTCGTATCATACCCTAATTCAGCAACGCCGTTTTTGTCTTGCCAGACTGCCAGAATCAGCGGCATATTGTTGAGAGCGGATATGATAGCAAAGTTTTTGCTAGGTGGAAGCGATGCTTTTTCAGAGCTTTGCAAGATGATGTCCTGTTGGTCAAGTGTGATCCAAGCAATTCCTGACAAAACTTGAATTTCTCGATGAGTTTGAGGCAATCTGTATACCTCGTTTTCCATCAGAATAATGCGATCCTCTTCGAGGGCTCCGCTAACGGGCGCTGCACATTTGGAAGATATTTGAAGCATAGCATCTCCTACTTGGTAATTGGTAATTGGTAATTGCTAATTGGTAATTGCTAATTGCTAATGGACGACTGTATTTCACTGCTTTTCCACGCAACCCACACACTACTATTGGCAATAACGCCGATCGATCCAAGCGCGCATTTCATCATCCGTTGCCACGCAGGTAGAACGACCCGTCGCCCGATCGCAACCGTGCCACCAAGTGTTACCATAGCGATCGCACGTCTGCCAAATTCTCAGTTCGTCCTCACTAGAAATGAGGTAGAGCCAAAACTGCCCAATTTTATTTATAGGTGAAAAGAGAGATAGCCCTTTCTGTTGTGCGGATATTTTAGCTCGATATGTTATCGGAAAAAACATCATTATTCGGGGGTTTATCAGACTTTTGTAAGTAGACATAGCCAACACCTTAAAGTGATTATTTCTACAAAAGTTGCACTAATAAAATTACAAAAAATAGCTTTTAACTGCAATAAAATTTTTGCAATTAAAGCACAATATTATTGTTGTCGTGCAAGTCCTGTAAAAGTCTATCTGTTACCTGATAAATTAACCTTAACTCTGCGGCAATTGACAATCAAAGCATTGCTTGCATAGGTTGTATGAATAAAATCGATATATCGAAGCCCTTGTGACAATTTGGGTACTACTGGCACAAACGCTATGAACGAAATCAATACGCGGCGGATGAAACTCTCTCAGATTCAAGCTTTGATAGCTGTAGCAGACTGTGAAAACTTTAGCGAGGCGGCTTTGCAATTGGAACTGTCCCAATCCGCCGTCAGCCACGCCATCGCCTCTTTAGAAACAGAATTGGGAGTGCAATTGTTCCACCGGGGGCGACACGGTGCTCAACTGACGCCAGTGGGGAAAAGGGTAGTGAGTCACGGGCGTCAAATAGCCTGCGCCTTAGAAATGATGGTCAAAGAAGCGGATTTAGAAAAAGGTTTGCAGGGAGGCCAGGTACGGATAGTTACTTTTCGGAGTGTCGCAACTCATATCCTACCGGGTATTATTGCTAAATTTCGCAGTTGCTTTCCCAAAATTACGGTTAGCATTACCGAAGTTTATTATACCCAAGCTGTGGAAGAGGCTTTGCGATCGGGCAAAGCAGACATCGGCTTTGTATCTCTTCCCATCTCCGATGAATTTGAAACTAGAGAAATTTTGCGGGATAAATATGTTGTGTTGCTGCCGCCAACTGCCAAATTGTCAAGTGATAAGATTACCTGGGAAGAATTAGCAGCTTATCCGTTGATTTTGCAGCCGGCGGAAAATCCTTGTTCGATACCGCTGCGAAAATATTTGACAACTTCGGGGTTTCCCTTAAATATCGCTTACGAACTCAGCGAAGATTCAACTATTGTCAGTATGGTGATGCAAGGTTTGGGTACAGCAATTCTTCCGCGTTTGGCTGCGGAACCGATACCTACGTCGGTGAAAGTTTGCACTTTGCCTGCGGATTTTGAAAGGGTAATTGGGGTGGCTGTTTTGAGGGATGGGTTGTTGATTCCGGCCGTGTTTGCGTTTTTGGATTTAGTTAAAAGTACCCCAGAGGTTGATAGTGAGGGCGATTTTCCGATTAATCCTTCATGAGAAATCTAAGTCAGTTGTTATTGGTTATTGGTTAGATTGGGTTTTTTTTACTGCAGATATCAACAGATGAACGCGGATGGGATTGTATCTGCGGTAAAAAAAATCGCATAAAATAGTACGATCGCTGATTGCCTATTTCATGCGTTTTGCAACAAGACTAGAACTGTCGCCTTGGTGGAATTTGATTCGACCATCTACCGAGTTTTTATCCTTTAATTTGAGCCAACCGCTACCAGACGCAGGATCGTTCTCATCATTACCGTCCCATGTAAACTCAAATCGCTGGTCCTTTCCATCTTTTACGACTTCGCCGTCAATTTCACCTGATACTAAACCGAATTGAAATTCTCCTGAACCTGTTTCATCAATCTCGATATAGGCTTCAACTTCCATGTCCAAATAATCACTATCCCACATTGCCATCTCTGTGATCCGCCATGTACCGCTATATTCCATTGCTTTCATGCTCCACTTGTGTTATTAATATTCGCCATCTCTCTCACCCAGTTGCGGAAATTCACCTCCGCTTCTACTTCATCTAGCTGCGCTGCTGCCAAGAATTCGTAAAGCTTTTCCTTGGGGACGATGGGAAAAGTGGGGCTGACAGATACTTCCAAATACTCATCGTTCTCTAGCTTATAAATTCGCCATTCTCTACCATTGTACCGCCAAAACTCCGGTACTCCCATACTGGCATAGAGAGCAAGCTTGTTAATATCGGTATGGGTGATATCTATTTCCACTACTAAATCGGGTGCTGGATCTGTGGCTATATCTACTGTACGACCGGCTACGAGGGGCTGATTTTGGATGTAATAGGCATTATCTGGTTCTGCACCGCGCTCTAAGTCCGATCGATCGAGGGTTGTCGAACCCATTGTTTTAATCTTCAAACCTAGCTCTACTACCAAAATCCGAATCAAAAGTTCGATTAAGCGTGCTGAAAATTCGTGTTCTTCTAATGGCATGGTTATTTCTAAAATCCCTCGATCGAATATCAATTTAGCTGCTCGTTTATCGCCCAGAATTTTGAGCAGTTGTTGATAACCCTGCCAAGTAATATTTCTAAACACCACTCGCTGTTCGCCTATGGGTAACGGTGGTGCGATCGGCGCAACAGAAATCATATTTTTTACTTCCAGCTATGAGATTTCTAAGATAACATAAGGAACAGGCATCTTGCCTGTTCCACAAATAAAAAATTATTGGCTGTGGAAGGAACAGGCATCTTGCCTGTTCCACAAATAAAAAATTATTGATTGTGGAACTGGCATCTTGCCCGTTCTTAAAAATAGTCAACAAATTCTATTTGTTCTTATCTGTTCTCTGCCGCAAAATAAATTCAGCTAGTGCTAAATCAACGGGCGTTGTGACTTTCAAATTCGTCTCTTCTCCTTCCACAATTCGGACTGGTAAACCGCATTTTTCAAACAAAGCCGCATCGTCGGTAACTTCCCAACCTTTCTGTCGCCCTTCTTCGTGACACTGCTTTAACAATTTCACTTCAAATCCTTGGGGAGTCTGGGCTGCCCACAAATTGCTTCTGTCTGGGGTGTCTCGCACGATCCGACGGTCATCCACGACCTTAATCGTATCCTTGACCGGGACGGCTACAATCAAGCCCGGACAGGTCAAGAGAACCTCGGCAGATCGATCGAACAATTCAGCAGTTGCCAAACACCTGGCGCCGTCGTGAATCAACACTCGATCGGCATTTGGTGGCAAAGCCTGCAAACCGTTGTAAACTGACTCTTGCCTGGTGGCGCCTCCTTTAATCAGTTCCACGGGCTTGACCAAAGATAAATCGCTCAGAATTGCTTTAAAATCCGGAAAATCGTCTGGCTGGCCCATGATGCCAATCCAGCTAATGTGCTGCGAAGCTTCAGCCGCAGCCAAAGTCCAACTCAGCAAAGGTTTAGAGAGCAAAGTCAGCAGCAGTTTGTTCCGCTGACTCCCCATCCGTCGCCCCGAACCTGCTGCAGGAATTAATAAGTGCATTAAGTAACCCTTCTTCACCCAACTAGGTATATATTAAGAGCGTCCTGTACTTTTGGGTCAGTTGTTTAGCTGTCAGCCAGTAGCTTTTAAAGTCTAGAATTACTATAAGCTGATAGCTGAAGACCGATCGCTGAGAGCTACCTCGATAGATAATAGCCCGATCGTTTATGATGCGAATACTAGCACTTGTCCCTGGCGGGATTGGCGACCAAATTTTATTTTTCCCCACCCTCGATGACCTCAAGCAGTCTTATCCAGAGGCGCAAATTGATGTCATCGTGGAACCGAGGGCGAAGGGCGCTTACCGAGTCTGCAAGTCCGTCAAAGAAGTTTTGACGTACAATTTCAAAGACCGCAACGCTATGGCAGATTTGGGCAATTTACTGGGCGTAATTCGCGATCGCGAATACGAAGCAGTTATTTCCCTCGGCCAGCGGTGGACTGTAGGGCTGCTGCTGTGGCTGACCGGCATTCCGCAGAGAGTTGGCTATTCGGGAACCAACGGTGCTCGATTTCTCACTGCTGCGGTACCGCTGAAAACTGAACAGTACGCGGCTTCAATGTACCACGATTTGCTGCAAGGATTCAACATTACAAATCCTTGTCCGGCGATCGCAATTAATGTACCTAAACAGGACATTCAGTGGGCGGAAGCCGAACAGCAGCGGTTGGGAATCAAAGAAAGCGGTTACATTCTAATTCACGGCGGTTCGAGTCAATTAGCTGTGTCTAAAGGTATTGACAAAATTTACCCTACAGACAACTGGAAGCAAATAATTGAAGATTGTCAGCAGCGGCAGCCGAATTTGCCCGTTGTTGTTGTGAAAGGGCCCGAAGATGCAGACTTCGTGACAAAGTTAGTCGAGTCATGTCCGAATGTAAAAGTTATCTCGCCGGATGATGTCGGCAAGTTGGCTGCCACCATTGCTGCTGCTAATTTGATGATATGTACTGACAGTGCGCCGATGCACTTAGCTGTGGCGGTTCAAACTTATACAATAGCTTTGTTTGGCCCGACTGAACCGGCGAAATTGTTGCCAAAGAGCGATCGATTTTTGGGCATTAAATCTCCTACTGGCAAAATGGCAGACATCTCTCCTCAAGATGTTTTGAAGAAGGTTTGGGGCGGCTAAGAAGAAAAGTTCGTAGTAAGGACTTTTAGCTGGTTTCCAGGCTCTGCCTGGGAACCCATATCTAGAGGCTCTGCCTCGCTTGTCTGCGCTTCACAGGAGGCGGAGCCGGGGGATGAGGAAAGAAGTCGGGCATCTAAAACTCGATGTTAGTCTTCCAAATCATCCATTATCTGCTGCAACCCACATTCCGCACCCTCAACTTTCACCATCGGTTTTTAACTATTGTGATCGAGCAATAAAGTTCTAAAGTAGTATCCGGCAAATTCCAATCGAGAATTACTAGCACAGGCTTGAATTTCTCAAACAATGCTAAACCAGTCTCGCCATCTGCTGCCAAATATACTTGATATTTGTGATTAAAAAAGCAATGAATTAAATTGCGGATGTATGGGTCATCATCCACAACGAGAATCTTGGGAGTAGTATCAGCAATCATCACAAAAAAGTTCCTTTCTGTTGTCACTGGACAACTGGCAATTTCAGAACAGCTTTAGTGAAGAGTAAAGGCTAGGTCGTTCCAACTAAACAGAGTTTTTTCGGGCAATTCTTGTTTCAGCTTGGTCTTGAGGTCAAAAGGCTTGCCCCAATCCCATATTTCGATCTCTAGGCGTTCGTTAAATACTGCGATCGCCAGTTCTATTTTCGGAGTTTCCAATGACCGATTTGTGTGGGCGTGGCGAACAGCATGGGCAAAACCCTCGATCGCAGCAAGCTTGCAAAGCTGCCAAACTGCTTCGGGAATGGGTAGAGGCTCTAAAAAAACTGCATCGACCCACCATAAAAGTTGAGTAACCGCCTGGAGTTCGCTCTTTATTTGAACCTTGAATTTGTGGGATGGCCGGTTATAACTTGGCTCGGATTGAGGATTTCGTTGCTCTTGAAGCCAGTTAAAGCTGTGTAAAACGTCGATCGCACGCTTAAAAATACTAGCTTGAGTGCTAGGTTTGTGTGGTACTAAAGCTGGCTGAAAATATTTTACAATTAACAGACAGTTTCGCCCCTCAGACGTGCGGGTATAACTTAGCTCATCGGCAATTTTGCCAATAAGTTTTATACCTATTTTTCCTATTTCATCGATTTCGCTAAAATCTTCGTCACGGTGCGAATTTTCTAAGTTATAGTTCATAACGGTTTCCTCTGCTAAATATTGAAGTTTTTTGTTTCTACAGATATCCTACTGAAGCCAAAAGGAAGAATGTAGGGTCAACAAGGTGAGTTTTACTTTGCGATATGCCATGATTTTTATGGCAAATTGGGCAGGAGATTAAAACCTATCGGCCCTAGTCAGGCACAACTAATTAAAGAATGAATTGCAGATATAGTCATCTTGGCTAAAACATAAATTGCAGATCCTTTAAACCGAAGGTATCTTTTGCTTGCGATTGGTTGCTTGTAATTTTTTCTGGAAAATTAAGAGGTTTTCCCCAATCCCAAATTTGAATTTCTATGCGTTCGTTAAAAACTGCGATCGCCAGATCGATAGGAGTGTTTGATGGCATATTTTTGTGGTGGTGAATAGCATTGATAAACCCCTCCACGGTCGCCAGTTTACAAAGCTGCAAAACTTCTTCGGGAAGTGGTAGATTCTCTAACTGTTCGACCCACCATAAAACTTGATTGACAGTGGCGACATCACTATTGAGTTGCAGAGTAATTTTTTGCAGTGGCTGGTTAGAAGTGCGATCGGATTGGCTAGTTTTTTGCTCTTTCAGCCAGTTGAAAATGTTTAAAGTATCGGTCGCTCGCTTAAAACAACCAGTTTGAGTGCTAGGGTGAGGTAATACAGGCTGAAAATATTTTACAATTAACAGACAGTTTCGACGGTCAGAAGTGTGGGTATAACTAAGCTCATCGGCAATTTGGCTAATAATTTTTATACCTATCCCCAGTGACGGGATTTCATCCATTTTGCTAAAATCTTCGTCACCGTGTGAGTTTCCCAATAATTTAAAATTCATTTGACTGACCTCTCTTGTTTATCAATAACTGCTTGTCTGTGTTCTGATCAAATCATCGCATCACTTTAATTGAGTGAAGTTGACCAGAGGTATAAACTTAGGTCTATTAGAGGCCGGTATAATCAAAGTATAGTCAAGGTATAATTAAACTACTGTCATGCAGAGTCCCTATCCTTCGCAAGGCTCAGGACTGCGAAGCATTCCAGCCGTCTCAGAGCTCCTTGACAAGGCTCAGGATGATTTAAGTGCATGACACGTAAGTTGTAATAAAGTTAAATGAGGGGTTAACCTAGATGGATTGGCAAGAATTGCTTACAGGCGAATCTGGGACACATGGATTATCGATGGAACAAAAAGACACATTATTAGCAGCACTCTTCTCTCCTGAAAGAGCACCCCTCAATCAGGCACAGCTTTCAGTAAAATTCAGCATATCAGAAGCTGCTGTAACACAGCGACTGGGAGAGATTTACAAGAAATTTTCAAAGAGTTTCCCTGAACTTTCTGACCAACAAGGTGCAGGAAAGTTGAAGATTCTGCAGACTAAATTAATACAGAAGTATTATCAACTATCACAACCAGTAGTTGACACCCAAGCTTCTAACTCATCTCCCTACCCTGAAGAATTTCGCTCTTTAATAGAAGAAAAAATTCGCAGGTTTTGCGGCCGCCAATTTGTTTTTGAGACGTTTCAGCAATTTATCACCGACAATCCTCACGGTTATTTTACAATCGTCGGGGATGCGGGAATGGGCAAAAGTTCGATCGTTGCCAAATACGTCTCTGAACATAAATCTCCCTGCTATTTCAATATTCTCGTCGAACGTCGCAACAGACCAGAATTGTTTTTGAAGAGCATTCGCCGGCAATTAATTGACCGCTATCAATTGCAAAATTCAGAAGACGCCGATTTACCAACTTTACTGGCAAGGGCGGCGGCAAAACTCACTGGTACTGAACGTTTGGTAATAGCAGTTGATGCACTGGATGAAGTCGAACAAGAACCGGGAGGAAATCTTTTACATTTACCGAAGAATCTGCCAAAGAACGTATATTTTCTGCTGACTAGGCGACCCTATAGCCTCGATAAAAAGCGATTGTTAGTAGATGTTCCCGAAGAAGAGTTAGATTTAAGAGATAGCCAGTATGTTAATTTCAATCACGATGATATCAAAGAATATATTCGCTTTGTTATCAATACCGATTCTGACCATAAAAATGGACTGAAAAAATGGATTCAAACCCGCAACATTCCCGATAAAACTTTTATCGAGCAAGTGGCAAACAAGAGCGAAAAGAATTTTATGTATTTGCGGTATGTTTTGCCGGCAATTGCTAAAGGCGTTTACAATGACTTGAGTTTAAAGCAATTGCCAGACGGGTTGCTAGAGTATTATCAAAGCCATTGGGTAAAGATGGGGATGGAAGCTAAGCCAGGGCAATTGATGGAGAATGTCTTGTATATTTTACTAGAGATTGGCACGCCGATTCCCTGCAAGATGATTGCTGGAATTGCCAAGGTGGATGAATGCGATGTGGGAAAGGTTTTAGAAGATAAGTGGGTTGAGTATTTGAAAAAGCAGAATGTAGAGGGAGAAATCTGCTACACCATCTATCATGCTAGTTTCCTTGACTTTCTGAAAGGCAAACGGGAGATGGATTCAAAGCGGAAGATTTTTAAAGAAGTAAATCAACGGATTGCTGAGTATTTAGAAGAGGGGATGACGTGAGATGGGAGAATTTGCTGACAAGTTAGCTGCCAAACCTCTTTTCTATCAACGTGCTTATCTGGGCAGCTTACTGCCAAATTATGTCAAGTCAGGGAATTTAGAAAAGTATTATCAAAAACTGACAGACTTTAACTTTCTGATGACAAAGATTCAGCATTCTGAGTTTGGGGTGCAGGCACTTGTTGATGATTTCAATTTGCTTGACGATTCAGAAGCAGTAACTCACCGAGAGTACAACCCAGAAAAAGCGAAAGCCCTGGACTTGATTCAAGCGGCGCTGTGGATGTCAGCCGATATTTTGGAGGGAGATAAGACCAAACTGGCGGAACAATTGTTAGGGCGCTTACTGTACTTTGAAATGCCTGAGATTCAAGCAATGCTAGACGTAGCCAAGCAGTGGAAAGCAGCACCTTGGTTGCGTCCTTTGACAGCCTGTTTAACTCCGCCTCGCAGGGGACTACTACGCACCCTCGAAGGTCACAGCAACTCAGTAAGTGCAGTTGCCGTCACTGTTGATGGCAAAAGGGCAATTTCTGGTTCGTGGGACTACACTCTCAAAGTCTGGGATTTAACAAATGGAGATGAACAATTTACTTTAAAAGGTCACAGCGACTCGATAAATGCAGTAGCCGTCACTGCTGATGACAAGCGGGCGATTTCTGGTTCATCTGACAACACCCTCAAAGTCTGGGATTTAACCACTGGAAAGGAACTGTTTACTCTCGAAGGTCACAGGCACTCGGTAAATGCAGTCGCCGTCACGGAGGATGGCAAGCGGGCAATTTCTGGTTCGTGCGACTACACTCTCAAAGTCTGGGATTTAACAACTGGAAACGAACAGTTTACTTTAAAAGGTCACAGAAACTCGGTAAACGCAGTAGCCGTCACGGAGGATGGCAAACGGGCGATTTCTGGTTCATCGGATAACAGCATCAAAGTGTGGGATTTAACAACTCGAAAGCAGCTATTTACTCTCAAAGGTCACAGTTACTCGGTAAACGCAGTAGCCGTCACTGCTGATGACAAGCGGGCGATTTCTGGTTCAGATGACAACACCCTCAAAGTCTGGGATTTAACAACTGGAAAGGAACAGTTTACTCTCAAAGGTCACAGGTTCTTGGTAAAAGCAGTCGCCGTCACGGAGGATGGCAAGCGGGCGATTTCTGGTTCAAGAGACAAAACCATCAAAGTCTGGAATTTAACAATTGGAAAGGAAGAGTTTACTTCTGAAGGTCACAGCAACTCGGTAAATGCAGTCGCTGTCACTGCTGATGGCAAGCGGGCGATTTCTGGTTCGTGGGACAAAACCATCAAAGTCTGGAATTTAACAACTGGAAAGGAAGAGTTTACTTCTGAAGGTCACAACAATTCGGTAAATGCAGTAGCCGTCACTGCTGATGACAAACGGGCGATTTCTGGTTCAAATGACCATACCCTCAAAGTCTGGAATTTAACAACTGGAAAGGAAGAGTTTACTCTCAAAGGTCACAGCAACTCGGTAAATGCAGTCGCCGTCACTGCTGATGGCAAGCGGGCGATTTCTGGTTCGTGGGACAAGACGATCAAAGTCTGGGATTTAATAATCAGAGACGAACTGTTTACTATCAAAGGTCACAGCGACTGGGTAAAAGCAGTAGCCGTAACTGCTGATGGCAAGCGGGCAGTTTCCGGTTCTTTGGACAAAACCCTCAAAGTCTGGGATTTAACAACTGGAGGTGAACTATTTATTCTCAAAGGTCACAGCGACTGGGTAAAAGCAGTCGCCGTCACCCCCGATGGTCAACAGGCGATTTCTGGTTCATCGGACAAGACCATCAAAGTCTGGAGTTTAACAACAGGAGATGAACTATTTACTCTCAAAGGTCACAGCTACTCGGTAAATGCAGTTGTTGTCACTCCTGATAGCAAGCGAGCGATTTCTGGTTCAAGAGACAAAACCCTCAAAGTCTGGGATTTAACCACTGGAAAGGAACAGTTTACTCTCAAAGGTCACAGCGACTCGGTAAAAGCAGTAGCCATCACCCCCGATGCTCAACAGGCGATTTCTGGCTCAAGAGACAAAACCCTCAAAGTCTGGGATTTAACCACTGGAAATGTCATTGCTAGTTTCACTGGTGAAAGTTCGATCGCCTGTTGCGCTATTGCACCCGATGGAGTCACAATTGTGGCAGGCGACGCATCGGGCCGCGTCTATTTCCTGCGGCTAGAAGGGATTACTGAGTATTTAGAAAAGGGGATGGCGTGAGATGGGAGAATTTGCTGACAAATTAGCGGCTAAACCACTTTTCTATCAACGTGCTTATCTGGGCAGCTTACTGCCAAATTATGTCAAGTCAGGGAATTTAGAAAAGTATTATCAAAAACTGACTGATTTTAACTTTCTGATGGCAAAAATTCAGCATCCTGAGTTTGGAGTGCAGGCACTGATTGATGATTTTAATTTAGTTGACTATTCTGAAGCAGTAACTCACCCAGAGTACAACCCAGAAAAAGCGAAAGCCCTGAACTTGATTCAAGCGGTACTGTGGATGTCAGCCGATATTTTGGAGCGAGATAAAACACAACTGGCAGGGCAATTGTTAGGGCGCTTACTTTACTTTGAAATGCTAGAGATTCAGACAATGCTAGAGGTAGTAAAGCAGTGGAAAGCAGCACCTTGGTTGCGTCCTTTGACACCCTGTTTAACTCCGCCTCGCAGGGGACTACTACGCACTATCGAAGGTCACAGCAACTGGGTAAATGCAGTAGCCGTCACTACTGATGGCAAACGGGCGATTTCTGGTTCAAAAGACACCACCATCAAAGTCTGGGATTTAACCACTGGAAAGGAAGAATTTAGTCTCAAAGGTCACAGCGACTCGGTAAATGCAGTAGCCATCACTGCTGATGGCAAGCGGGCGATTTCTGGCTCAACAGACAACACCCTAAAAGTCTGGGATTTAACAACTGGAAAGGAAGAGTTTACTCTTACTGGTCACAGCAACTCAGTAGATGCAGTCGCCGTCACCCCCGATGGCAAACAGGCAATTTCTGGTTCGTGGGACAACACCCTAAAAGTCTGGAATTTAACAACTGGAAAGGAAGAGTTTACTCTTACTGGCCATAGCAACTCAGTAGATGCAGTCGCCGTCACCCCCGACGGCAAAAGGGCAATTTCTGGTTCATCGGACAACACCCTCAAAGTGTGGGATTTAACTACTGGAAAGGAACTATTTACTCTCAAAGGCCACAGCTACTCGGTAAAAGCAGTAGGGGTCACTGCTGATTGCAAAAGGGCAATTTCTGGTTCAAGAGACACCACCCTCAAAGTGTGGGATTTAACAAGTGGAAAAGAAGAATTTACTCTCAAAGGTCACAAAACCTCAGTATATGCAGTAGCTGTCACTGTTGATGGCAAGCAGGCAATTTCTGGTTCTTTTGACAAGACCCTCAAAGTCTGGGATTTAATAACTCGAAAGCAACTGTTTACTCTCAAAGGTCACAGAAACTCAGTCAATGCAGTAGCCGTCACGACTGATGGCAAGAGGGCAATTTCTGGTTCAGATGACAAGACGCTTAAAGTCTGGGATTTAACAACTGGAAACGAACAGTTTAATGTCGAAGGTCACAGCAACTCAGTATATGCGGTAGCCGTTACTCCTGATGGGAAGCGGACGCTTTCTGGTTCGTGGGACAAGACCATCAAAGTCTGGGATTTAACCACAGGAAAGGAACAGTTTACTCTCACTGGTCACAGCTACTTGGTCAATACAGTAGCCGTCACTGCTGATGGCAAGCGGGCGATTTCTGGCTCTTTCGACAACACCCTCAAAGTCTGGGATTTAACCACAGGAAAGGAACAGTTTACTCTCACTGGTCACAGCAACTCAGTCAATGCAGTAGCCGTCACTGCTGATGGGAAGAGGGCGGTTTCCGGTTCGTGGGACAACACCATCACAGTCTGGGATTTAACAACTCGAAAGGAATTGTTTACTCTCCCCAGCTATTCGGTCAATGCAGTTGCTATCACTGCTGATGGCAAGCTGGCGATTTCTGGTTCAGATGACACCACCATCAAAGTCTGGGATTTAACAACTCAAAAGGAATTGTTTACTTTAAAATTTCACAGCGACTCGGTTAATGCAGTTGCCGTCACGGAGGATGGCAAGCGGGCGATTTCTGGTTCAAGAGACAACACCCTTAAAGTCTGGGGTTTAATAACTAGAAAGGAAGAGTTTACTCTCAAAGACCATCGCAAATCGGTAAAAGCAGTAGCCATCACCCCCGACGGCAAACGGGCGATTTCTGGTTCAGATGACAAAACTCTCAAAGTCTGGGATTTGTCGAGTGGAAATGTGATTGCCAGTTTCACAGGTGAAAGTTCGATCGCGTCTTGCGCTATTGCACCCGATGGAGTAACAATTGTCGCAGGCGGTCGTTCCAGCGGCATATATTTCCTGCGGCTAGAAGGGAGGGAGGAACTAACATGAATTCCTCACCTCTGCCAACTCCCATCTCTACCGATTCTTACCCAAAAGAATTTCAGCAACTCCTGCGAGAAAAAACCGAGAATTTTGCAGGCCGCAAGTTTGTTTTTTCTGCCATATCCGACTTTCTAAACTCCCACAGCCGCGGTTATTTCACAATTGTCGGCACTCCCGGCTGCGGCAAAAGTTCCATCCTCGCCCAATATGTCACCGCCCATCCTCGCAGTATCTATTACAACGCTGCAGTTGAGGGCAAAAATCGAGCTGAAGATTTTCTCGCTTCTGTCTGCACTCAACTGATTGACAAATACCTTGCCGCCAATGGGGAAACATCGGAAATTGTCGAGCTAAGATCTCAACTTCAAAATCTCGAATCCGATGATGGGAGTTGGTTTCTGTCTTTGTTGCTTCAGCAAATTAGCGATAAATTAAACGATCGCCAAAAGTTGATAATTGTCATTGATTCTGTAGACGCGATCGCCCGCACCAGTCAGCCTCCCAGCACAAATCTGTTTTATCTGCCGAGATATTTGGGCGATCGTACTTATTTTATCCTCGCCCGCCGCCCGTTTTTGAGAGAGAAATCAGGTTTGTTAATTGAAACCCCATCTCAAACTCTCGATTTAAGAGATTATCCCGCCCAAAATCGGGAGGATGCCCTGAACTACATTCAGCAATACCTATCAACCGCACCGGATTTAACTCAACCCGAATTCGGCCAACAACTGGCAACTCTCAGCGAAAACAATTTCATGTATCTGAGTCAGATGTTACCTGCCATTAACGAGAATCCCCACCCCGATGCTACTCTGGGGGAGTCCTCACTTGTCTCTGAACTTCCTCCCGGTTTAGCAGCGTATTATCAAAACCACTGGCTGCGGATGAGAGGTGATGCTTTATCGGCGATCGAGTTGTCTGTGCTGAATGTTTTGGTACAATCAACAGCAAGTTTATCTGTAAGTGCGATATCCAATATAATTGATCGGGATGAATACGATGTTGAAAAAGTGTTAGACAATTGGATCGAGTTCTTAAATAAGCAGGAAATTGGAGGAGAAATTTGCTATAGTTTGTATCATAATAGTTTCCGCGAATGGTTAGGCAAACAATCTATTTTAGAATGACGCTCGTACCTAGATTTTCGCTGTGCCAGCCTATAGTCTTCCTTGTCCAGTCTTCCCGATCCCCCCTAACCCCCCTTAATAAGGGGGGGACAAGAGTAGTCAAAGTCCCAAGCGGAAAAAGAGGAGGACTGGAACACTCAAAGTCCCCCTTCTTAAGGGGGATTTAGGGGGATCTAGACTCGACTATAAACGATAGATACAAAGGTTTTTAGGCTTAAGTTAACACCAACGAACACTGCCGCAGCCTCACCCTAAACCCTATTTTCAAGCAACAATACAACAATGAAACGAGCAGTATTTCTTGACAGAGATGGCGTTCTCAATATCGAAGCCGGCTACATTCACAAAGTAGAAGATTTGCATTTAATCCCCGGAGTCGCCCAAGCTGTACGCCGTTTAAATGACAAAGAAATATTTTGCTGTTTGGTTTCCAATCAATCCGGCCCAGCGAGGGGTTATTATCCGGTTAGCCACGTCGAAGCTTTGCACAAACGCCTTTGTCAGTTATTAGAAAATGAAGCCGGAGCCAAGTTAGATGCTCTTTATTACTGTCCTTATTTAAGCGCAGCCGAAGGCGGAACAAACCCAGAATTCACGCGGTATACAACGTGGCGAAAACCGAATACAGGGATGTTAGTAGCGGCGGCTTGGGAACAGGATTTAGATTTGCGAAATAGTTTTATGGTCGGGGATAAAGCCACTGATGTTGATATGGCTCACAATGCCGGCTGTACAGGTATTTTGGTGCAGACTGGTTACGGAGAAAGTGTGTTGAGTGGGGAGTATCAGCACCATACTAAACCGGATTTGATTGCAGCAAATTTAGCCGCGGCGGTGGAGTGGATTTTGCAACACTTTGATTAGTGTTGGTAGTGGTATTTAAGTTATTTCTCGTTGAGTCTTACAGGAAAGTGCTACGTAAGGAAGCGCGACTGTGAAGGTTGTACCCACGCCCATTTTGCTTTCGCAGGCGATCGCCCCTCCTTGCAATTCCACAGCTTTTTTAACAATGGTTAATCCCAAACCGTTACCTTTAATCTTTCCAGTATTCTTGCAGCGGTAAAACATTTCAAATATTTTCCCTACTTCGGTTTCCGGGATGCCGATCCCTTCGTCTCGGATGCGGATAATTAGTAAGGGAGAGTTAATATTGGTAAAGTATGAATTAGAAAAGAAAGAGTGAGGAGATAAGCAGAAAATAGCTTCTTTGTCTCCTTCGCTTGCTGGACGGAATTCCAATTCCAAGGTTACTTGCCCGCCGTTAGGAGAATATTTGATAGCGTTGACGATTAAGTTAGAAATAATGCCGTGCAGCAATTGTTGATCTAATATTGCACTGGTAACATCTGACGGGATTAATGTTAGTTTGTGCCTTGCTTCATTTCCTAACTGCAATTGAGCGAGCAAGTCTTGACAAAATTCGACTAAATTTATCGGTAATGGATTGCATTTGAGTTGGCCTGATTCTGCTCTGCCCATCAACAGCATATCGTCGATTAGCTGGTTCATCTTTTGTGTAGCTGAGTGCACCAGCCGCAGGGTTCTAACTTGGGATTCGTCACTGCTGCGAGTTCGATCGAGCTTTAACAGTTCCGCAGAGATTAAAATCGCGTTGAGCGGGTTCCGCAATTCGTGAGCTGCCATTGAAATATACTGGTTTTGGCGGTGCGATTTTTCTTCCATCGACTCTCTGGCTGCTTCCGAGGCTTTGAGAGATTCTCGCATCTTAGTTTCGATTTCGTGTCTGTGCAGGGCAATCTCGATCGCCACCCGCAAATCATTTTGTTGAAATGGTTTGATAATATAACCGAATGGGTCTGTAAGTTTCGCTCTTTGCAGCGTTTTATCGTCGGCATAAGCTGTTAAAAATACTGTCGGCACATTTTTATTATTTTTGATTTTCTCGGCCGCTGTTACGCCGTCCATGTCACCTTTAAGCACGATGTCCATCAACACTAAATCGGGCGGGTTTTCTAGAGCTTTTTGAATAGCTTCTTCTCCTGAAGAAACTGTAGCTGTTACTGCATATCCGAGTTTTTTTAATCGACCTGCTATGTCTTGGGCTACAATAACTTCGTCTTCTACCACCAAAATTTTTATATGGTTCATTTTTCGTTAAATACGCTGCCGATAATTTAACTCTTGGAAAATCAGAGTGTAGCAGGTTCCAGACTTACTGTCAATGGCAATAGTCCCTTCTAATTGGCAAACCAACATTCTTACTAATCGCAATCCTAATGTCTCAGTATTTTCTACGTCGAAACCTGGCGGAAATCCCCTACCGTTATCTTGAATAATCAATTGAAATTGCTGAAAATTTATTTCATGAAGCTCAATGTTTATTTCACCACTTAAATTTTTAGTAAAAGCATATTTTAAGGAATTTGAAACCAATTCATTAATAATTAAACCGCAAGGAATTGCAGTTTCTATGTTTAAACTAATGGCGTCAACGTTGAGATTAAATTGGAGAGAAGTGTTGCCACAACCAAAAGATTGATACAAATTAGCAACCAAGTTTTCGACATAGGGGGGGAGGTCGATGCGATCGAGATGTTCGGATTGATAGAGTTGCTCGTGAATCAGAGCCATGGAATGGATGCGAGTCTGGCTTTCTTCAAATAAAGTTAGCGTCGGTTCGTCCTCAATATATTGAGCTTGAAGTTGCAGCAGGCTGGAAATTACCTGCATATTATTTTTGACTCGGTGGTGAATTTCCTTGAGCAATACTTCTTTTTCGCGGAGTGCTGCTTGGATGCAGGCTTCGGTAAATTTGCGATCGCTGATATCTTCACCAATACCCGCGATGCGGTAAATTTTGCCCGATTCATCGTAAATGGGAAAAGCTCGATCGCACAGCCAGCGAATTGTGCCGTCTGGCAGAAAAATCCGATATTCGGTATTGGTGGACTCGCCCTGCAACACTCGCCCCATTGCCTCTTCCAACAAAAGTTTATCTTCTGGATGCAGCCACTCCATCATTTTTAAGGGATTGGCATACAGTTCTTCGCGACTCCGCCCCCAGATTTGTTCGTAAGCTGGACTCAGATACAATAAATCGGTGAATTCCGCAGACATCAGCCAGAAGGAATCTTGGATATTTTCTGCTAGTTGGCGGAAGCGTTCTTCATTTTCGCGGATGGTTTTTTCTGCCTGTTTTCCGGCAGTAATATCTACTGCAAGGCCTACGATGCGGTAAACTTTACCAGATTGATTTATAATCGGAAAAGCCCGATCGCGAATCCAGCGAATTTTGCCATCCGGTCTGACAATTCGATATTCTATCTCGTCTTCAGACTCAATTTGTCTCGTTAAATTAGCAATAACACGTTCGCGATCCTCTGGATGGAGGGAATCTGCAAAAAAGCGCCCGTTAGCATACAAATCAGCGCAGCTTCTGCCCCAAATTTTTTCGTAACCCGGACTGATATAAATAATTTCATGGGGTTGAACGTTGACCATCCAAAACACGCTTTCAATGTTTTCTGCTAGCTGTCGGAACCTTTCTTCACTTTCTTTCAGCGCTGCTTCGGTTTTTTTGCGATCGCTAATATCGCGCTGTACCCCAAAATAGCCTACGATTCTGCGGTGGGAATCGTAAATGCAAATATAGTCGCCTTCTACCCAAAATGGAACCCCGTCAAACTTGCGATTTTCATTTTCGATGTGAATTCTGCCAAACTCAAAAAATTGCCTTATTATCTCTCTGCCGCCAGTCAAGTTGTGCGAAAATAAAGAGTAAAGCGTCCGGCCAATAAACTCTTTCCTAGTACCTCCGTATTGAGCTATCAAAGCATCATTGGCCTTCGTTACCCGCCCGTTAGCAAATATGTAATCCAAGACTTTTTCTTTGTCAACTGTATCGTCCCAGTACACTGGTTTGTCCAGCATCATAAAGAAAAAACCATCTAAAGATTGAGAGAAAAACAATTCTAGCTGTTCCTGACTTTCCCGCAGAGCTTTTTCGGCGCGCCAGCGAGAGAGAATTTCTTCCTGCAATTGATCGTTAGCTGTTTTCAAGTCTTCAGTGCGCTTTTGATATTTAATCTCTAGCTGATTTTTGATTTCTTCCAGCGCTATTTCGGTCTGTTTTTTTTCGGTAATATCTTGAGTAACGACCATTCCTGCAAAAATTTCTTCCCGGTCATTTTTGACTGGAGCAATTGTTGTTGAATAAACGCGACCGCCGTATTTGTATTCAAAAGTATTCTCTTTTCCTGCCAAAGCAGCGCGATATGTAGTCTCAAAAAGTGGCAAATCTTCAGGTGGGGATACTTCCCACAATGTTTTGCCTTCCAACAGTTCTTTGGACAAACCAACTACTGCCAAACCTTGGCCGTCAACCAGTGTATAGCGCAAATCGCGATCGAACAAAAACACCGAGCCATTCGGATAATGTTTGATGAGAGTTCGGTACATTTCCTGGCTTTTTTCCAGAGATGCGATTAACTGAATGCGATCGTCCTCAGCGATTTCAAATTCAGTTGCAGAAGCAGAAAAGCCAGCATTTTCGACTGCTTTGAGTTGTGCTTCTAATTTCTGACACAATTCTCCCTGCTGCTGCAAATTCTCTTCAAGTTGCCGGATTTTTGCTGTTTGCTCTGCTACTAATGCTTCACAGGTTTCCAGAGGTCGATAGGTCTCGGTAGGATCAATACACATAATTGCTCTAGGTTTGGCAGTTGCGGACTTGATCTTTTTCAAGTTAATACTAACAAAGCTCAAGCCTTTACTGCCAACTTAATTAGCCAATCTTTCTTGACTTCTGCCAAAAACCTCGTACTTTTCCTTTATTTAGGAACTCCCGCCGTCAAGACTTCATGACCATCCACTGTCACCAAAACATCATCTTCAATCCTCACGCCAATACCGCGCCATTTTTCAGGAACCTCCGGCTGTCCTTCAACGGGTTTAATATAAGGAGAAATATAAATCCCCGGTTCCACCGTCAGCACTTGTCCGGCCTGCAAAACTTGCGGATTTTCGCCGTACTGATAAACACCGACATCGTGCACGTCCAATCCCAGCCAATGACCAGTGCGGTGCATATAAAATGGCTTGTATTTCTCTTCTTTAATTATCTCTTCAATGTCCCCCACCAAAAGTTTTAAATCCATTAAACCTTCCACCAAAACGCGCACCGCTGTTTCGTGAATTTTGCTGTAAGGATTTCCCGGATATACTTGACTAATTGCCTGCAATTGTGCTTGCAAAACTAAGTCATAGATTATCTGTTGTTCGGCTGTAAATTTGCCGCTAACAGGAAAGGTACGAGTAATATCGGCGTTGTAGTACCCGCAAGCACAACCGGCATCTATTAGCAACAAATCGTTTTCCTGCATTTGCCGGTTGTTTTCGATGTAGTGGAGGACGCAGGAATTGTAACCTGATGCAACAATTGAAGGGTAAGCCGGAGTGCAGCCATTTAAGCCAAAAGTATGTTCTATTTCAGCTTGAATTTCATATTCGTACCTGCCCGGTTTGGCGAATTCTTGGGCGCGGTTGTGGGCTGCAACTGAGATATTAGCCGCTTTTCGCATTAATGCTAATTCAGTTTCGCTTTTCACCAGCCGCATCGGGTGTAAAATGATGTTGGAATCTTCGATTGCTGTCGGGCCCGTGCCGCGTTTCGGGTAGGTTGCCATCAAGCGCTGCCAGTGATTGAGGACTGTTTGGTCGAAACTACGATCGCGCCCGAAGTGATAGTATATGCGATCGGCCTTTTCTAAATATTTCGGCAGTTTTTCCGCAAGTTCATTAATCGGGAAAGCTTCATCCGCCCCGTACAATTCCTTAGCGCCTTCTACTCCGGCGCGATAACCGTGCCAAGTTTCTTTTTCCAAGTCTTTTGGCTGCACAAACAACACAAATTTGTGTTCTTCGTGGTGCGGCGCGAGCACTGCTACCGCCGCAGCTTCGTTGAAACCCGTTAAGTAGAAAAAATCGCTATCTTGTCGGTAGGCATATTCTACATCGTTGTGCATGACGGCAGCGGGCGCGCTGCGAAATATAGCCGTCCCGCTGCCAATTTTTGCCATTAACTGTTCGCGTCTTTGCCGGTATTCGGTGGGGTTTGTCATCCGATTTTAGATTTTAGATTTTAGATTTTAGATTGAGTGTAATATTAACACTCGGCGGTTTCAAGCGCTGCTTGTCAGACTTGCACCCGCAAGCCCAGGGTTGAAGATATAGGTGATCTGTTTTTTTTCTGGGTCTAGTTATTTATTCTATTGTTCTGCGATCGCCAATGGACAAAGATGAGTTGCGATCGACTAAAGTCCATCTCGGATCGAAATTCGACCAATTTTCGCCATATTCGCTAACTCTGACAGTTCTCAACTGTCGCTGCTGGCAGTTAACTTCCATTTGCGCCAACAATTTCTGGTTACTAAACTGTTGAGTTTCTAAAATAGTTCTGACTGGATCAGAGGGAACACCGGGAATATCCGATTTACTCTATTCAACGCTGCTGGGGTCGATGCAAATATCTACAAAACATCTTAATTTTTCGGCGCGGGCGCTCAAAGTATTGACACAAACAAAAATAAAAGTTGCTATTAAAAAAAATGACAAATTATTAGTATGTATGGCAAATGTAGTATTCATCTGCGTTAATTGGCGTTTAGGGGCGGTTTAATATTATTGACAGTTTAATAAAAAAGTAGGGTCGTGGCAATAGTGCTGCGTCCCTACTTTTTAAAGACACGGCATTGCCGTGTCCCTAATTTTTAAACAAGTCTTAAAGCTGAGGAACGTATTGTTCTTTTTCAGGAACAAAAGTGTATTCAGAGACGATTAGGCGCAACTCTTCGCCGTCGATGGTTTCTTTTTCGATCAACAAATCGACTAAGCGATCGATCACGGTGCGATTTTCGCGAATAATTCGGCGGGCGTCGTCGTAGCAGTGATCGACAATCGATCGAACTTGTCCGTCAATCCGAGAGGCTATTTCTTCGGAATATTCCGATCGCGCTGTGTAGTCGCGGCCGAGGAAAATTTCGCTTTGCTGAGCTTCCAGGGCGATCGGGCCCAAGGTAGACATCCCGTAGCGAGTCACCATTTGCCGCGCCATGCCGCTTACTTGCTGCAAGTCGTTGCCGGCACCGGTGGTTACTTCGGCATCGCCGAAAACTACTTCTTCGGCTGCGCGGCCACCTAAAGCACCGCTAATCCGGGCTAAAATTTGCGATCGAGAAATCAAACCTTGGTCTTCGCTGGGCATGAACCAAGTCAAGCCGCGGGCCTGTCCGCGAGGAACTAAGGTAACTTTTTGAACTGGATCGTGGGCTTGAATGATTGTACCGACGATCGCGTGGCCGATTTCGTGGTAAGCAATCAAGCGCTTGCTCTTGCTGTCCACCAAGGGAGTGCCTTCCATACCTGCTACCACGCGATCGACTGCATCGTCAATTTCGAGCATCGTAATCGCCTCTTTGCGGCGGCGGGCGGTTAAAATAGCAGCTTCGTTGAGCAAGTTAGCCAAATCAGCGCCAGTAAAGCCTGGAGTGCGGCGGGCGATGGCGTCCAAAGAAATCTCTGCAGAGAGCTTCTTGTTGCGCGCGTGAACTTCCAAAATTTCCAACCGGCCTTTGATATCCGGCGTATCTACCGTAACTTGGCGGTCAAAACGTCCCGGACGCAGCAGCGCTGAGTCGAGCACGTCGGGGCGGTTCGTGGCAGCAATGATAATAATGCCAGTATTGCCCTCAAAACCGTCCATTTCGGTCAGCAACTGGTTCAGGGTTTGTTCCCGTTCGTCGTTACCGCCGCCGATACCGGCGCCGCGCTGCCTTCCTACGGCGTCTATTTCATCGATGAAGATGATGCAAGGAGCATTTTCTTTAGCTTTCTTGAACAAGTCGCGGACGCGGGAAGCGCCGACACCGACGAACATTTCGACAAATTCTGAACCGGAGATGCTGAAGAAAGGCACGCCGGCTTCGCCTGCGATCGCTTTTGCCAGCAAGGTTTTACCGGTTCCGGGAGGGCCAACTAGCAGCACGCCTTTGGGAATCTTCGCCCCGACTGCGGTGAAGCGTTCGGGTTTTTTGAGGAATGTCACCACTTCTTGAAGTTCTTCTTTGGCTTCCTCAACGCCTGCTACGTCGTCGAACAGTACGCCTGTTTTAGCTTCCATTTGAAAGCGAGCTTTGGATTTGCCAAAGTTCATGGCTTGGCCCGGGCCGCCGGGAACGTTGCCACCGCGGCGGAAGAGGAAAAACAGCCCTCCTACTAACAAGAGGGGAAATACTAGATTGCCTAAAAGTCCCCACACAGCGCCGTCATTGCGTAGTGGGTGAGTGTCGAAGCTGATTTTGGAGTCTCTGAGCCTAGAAACCAGTTCCGGGGCATTTGAGGGCAAATCTACCCGCCACCGCTGCTCGTGATTGTCCAGTTCGGGATCGACTGCTAGGACAATAGCCGTCCGACCTCCGTCGTAAAGGTCAACGCTGGTCACTCGACCGGCGTTTAAGTAATCTAAGAATCGACCGTAGCTCAGGCGGGTGCTGGCGGTGTTCTTGCTCATTTCTGCGGGGGATGGGGCAAAGGCCCCCTGCCACAAGAAAAAGCCGATGACTAAGGCAGGTAAAGTCCAAAGTAGTATAGTTCGCCAAGAAATTTTCATAAATGCGGATGCCTTGAATTGGGGACAGATCGGGTAAGATCGCGGTGCCGGAGAAGTGCGACAAAAGTTTACACTCAGAATCTTAACTAAATTTAACTTAACAATGCACTCTCAGGCAACAGAGCTTTGAGGACGATGGCTCCAGAAAAAGTTAGGTTAGTTAGGGTAAGGGCGATCGTCCCGAATATAATGTTTGGTGCTGATTTCGATACCGATCTAGGTAGAGTTAGAAGAATCGTCGCTTTCACCCACTGTCTTTAAGCGTGGCAGTGTCAAGGGATAAGGCATGATAATGGTGAGGCTCAGTGAGGTAACACATTTCAATGACAACTAGACAGCTTGTTCCTAATTCGGCTATGCTGACCCAGCAGACTAAAGTCGCTTCTAACAAATCGATTATTAGTGCTGATTTGGGTCGGACGGCAACTAAAGCTTGCGTGAGTCGCAACCCGAGTAGCGTTGTTTTCATCCCTGCCAACGTGGCTACTATGCCCGTGGAAAAGGTGCGGGGTGGCAGCTTTGAGTCCAAAGCAACAGACCCTCTGTTGGATATGTGGCTGGAGTACCAGGGCAAGGGTTACGCTATAGGCCAACTAGCGGCAGATTTTGGCGCTAATCTCGGTGGCGCTGACCAGTCGAAAGTAGTAGATGCTTTGGTTAAGGTCTTTTCCTGTGCTGGATATTTCCAGATGAAGGGCGAAATAGCAGTTGTGCTGGGTTTGCCGTTTTATTCGCAGGATCAGTTTGAGAAAGAAAAGGAAGAGATTATCAGCCAACTGCGCTCTCCCCACGTTGTGGTGTACCGGGGCGAGCGTGTGGATATTAATATCAGTCACGTTTGGGTGATGCCGGAAGGGTTCGGCAGCCTGATTTGGTGCGAGGCTCAAGATAACAAGGAGTTTACGCCGGAGTTGCCCGAACTGTCGGTGGCGGTTGTTGATATTGGACACCAAACTACCGATTTGTTAATGGTCGATCGTTTCCGGTTCGCCCGGGCGGCTTCTAAGAGCGATTCCTTCGCAATGAACAAGTTCTACGAACAAGTTGCCTCAAAGATTCCGGGAGCAGACCCTCAATCTCTGTCTTTACTGGAAGCGGTGAATAAACCGGAAGGCCAGCGTTTCTACCGTCCGAGAGGAGCGACTAAGCCGACTAATTTAGATCCGATTATTAAGGATTTGCGAGAGGCTTTCGCTAACGAACTGTCCGAACGTTTGGTGCAGTGGCTGCCGGAACGTGTGACGGATGTGGTTCTGACTGGCGGGGGCGGCGAGTTTTTCTGGGAGGTTTTGCAACCTTTGCTTAAAGACGCCAATCTTAAGGCTCACTTGGCTCAGCCTTCCCGGAAAGCTAATGCTTTGGGACAGTTTATTTATGCTGAGGCTCAGCTAGCCACGATTAAGTAACGCATTAAGGCTTGAACCCTATGGCACTGTGGGCAAAAAATAAGGCGAATTTCTCGGTGGCGTTTACGGAAGATGCTGCGGATCAAACTTTGCTGGCCGCTATTGAAAAAGAGTTGGCTTTCACGAAGTATCAGACTTTCAGCAATCTCTGCAAGCAGGCTTTGTGGCAGTTTTTGTCTGTATCTGAGTCTACTAGCTCTACACAGAGCTTTCAGCGGTTGGAACAGCGTATTGCTGAACTTGTGGTCAAATTTGCTGAGTTTGAGCACAATGTTTCGGCAGAGGAATTAAGCCGTTTGGAGGGACTGGAACATCACCTGACTCAACTCAGCGCGCAGTTGGATCAATTGCAGGGGAGTGTTAACAGTAAGTTTGCTCAAGTTTCTTTTGCCCCAGTTTCAAAAGTAGTAGAGCCTGACCCCATTGAGTCTGAGTCTGTGGCGGATGATAATGTAGTGTCTGACGCTGAGGTTGCTCCTCGTCGGGAATCCGATCCTTTGCTGGAGCGTTTAAGTTCTTTGTTACCGCAAGATTTCTAAAATGAGGTAGACCTAGGCTACAAAGCCTTGAGATGTAATGTTAGTGGCCCGCTGTTGGCAGCCGGTACTGAATACAGAAACAAAGCGATCGCTCTTTTGAAAAAAAAGGGCGATCGCTTTGTTATTTGTTATTTGTTATTTGTTATTTGTTATTTGTTATTTGTTATTTGTTATTTGTTATTTGTTATTTGTCAGTTGACTGTTTTCTGGGGTTACCAATTACCAATTACCAATTACAATTATTCTATTAATCCTAATTTTTGTAATCGCGAACGAATGGCACTAGGCTGTCGCTGAAATCTCTGAGCTAATTCGTCAATTTGTTGACCGCTAGCATATTCTTTTTTCAAATTTTCGTCTTCATCCTGACTCCACTTGACGTAAGCTCTAGGATATTTCTGGCGAATTTTCTCATTCTGGGTTTTAGGTCGATAACCATTCTTTTGAGCGGCATTCAAACCCGAACCAAACTGTGGGTTAATTTCCCCACTGCGACTAGCTAGCGCCTCTTGCACGCGGTTGGGAATGACAGCAATTTCTTCTGAGAGTTCAGCCAAAGCATTATCTACTTTTTGCTGAAGTTCTGTTAGCTGCCGCTGCTGCAAACTGCCCCACTGCGGCAGTTCGTTGATAAACTGCTGCAAGTCCAGAATTATTGTTGTCAAAGTTTCGACTTGTTGCAACTCCGGCCGCTGTTTGAATTGGCGGCTGGTGAGTTCGATCTCGCTTTGAATCATTTTAATAGTTTTTTCTAAAATTATTAGTCGCTGGCGCAGGTTCTCAATTGCTGAAATTAGAGAGTGTACGTTTTCTCCAGGCGCAACATTGAGATTTTCGCGAGATGTTTGAGCAACAGCTTCGTCTAAAGCATTTACAGCAAGTTGCAATTGCTCGATCGCGCGATCGGTAGTAGCTGCTTGTTGATTTACGCGATCGAACGTGGCCGCCGTACTTGCTTTAACTTGCCCGTGCAACTTCTGCCGGTTCACAAAATTCAACACCAACGAAATCACTACAGGCACTTGAGCATAAACGCTCTGCCCCCAAACCAAACTAGCAGCCAATCCCACAGCAGAGGCAGCAATAAATACCACTTCAGCAGTTTCTAACAAATTGCTGGACTTGGGATTTTGGATTTTGGTGGATGAATTGGATGATGACATAGGCTAATACCATTTTAGATTTTAGATTTTAGATTTTAGATTTGGAATGACTGATGAAGATCGGAGTTTGGAGCAATGGCCTATAGTTGCATTATTTTTTTCAACTGGTACAAGTATCCCAGTAAAAATAAAGTACGCGCTCTTCGGAGCTATCCCGTAAGGAATCCCACGCAGACCCAGAATTTATTTGTGGTGAAAAACAGATTAAGTTTTTTATTGACCGCCATCTAATTAAATATATTAAATCTGCAAAATTAGTCGAGCTAAAGTGAAATAAATCAAGACCCCGAGGACATCAACTGCGGTGGTAATAAAGGGAGCAGACATTAAAGCGGGGTCTAAACCCAAAGAACGAAATAGAAACGGCAGAGCTGAACCGGCAATAGAAGCTAAAATTGCGATCGCAAACAAACTCACTCCCACCGCGAGTGCCACGGCTAAACTCCCTTGCAGAGTATAAGCCCAGCCCGTCGCTACAGTCCCCAATATAGCTCCTAGCAGCGCTCCCGCCATCCCCTCGCGAACAATTACTTGAAACGGCCCCATTGCTGTAATTTCATCAGTGTTCAAACCGCGAATTACAACTGTTGAGGACTGAGCTCCGACATTGCCTCCAGTGCCAGTCAGCAGGGGAATAAAGGCTGCTAGGGCGACTACTTGGTGCAAAATATCTTCTTGAGCTCTAATAATTGCGCCGGTGACAGTATTAGTTAAAAGCAGAACAAACAGCCACACGACCCTTTTCCGGGCAACGGTGATTAAATCGGTCTGGAAATAATTGTCGCCGCCGGACTGGACGCCGCCCAAGGTATAAATATCTTTTGCTGCTTCTTGTTCTAAAATGTCGATCGCGTCGTCAACTGTAATGATCCCGACCAGCCGCTGTTCGCGGTCTACAACGGGTACAGCTAAAAAATCGTAACGCTGGATCAGCCTAGCTACTTCTTCTTGATCCGTTCCTGTTTGAACAGAAACTACGTCGCGGGTCATAATTTCGCCGACAGTTTTGTCGAGGGGGGAAGTGACTAAATCCCGCAGAGATAAAATGCCGGTCAAGCTGCGTCCGGCGTCGGTGACGTAAAGAGAATAAATTGTTTCGGTAGTTTTAGCCAAAGAGCGAATTCGGTCTAAAGCTTGGGCGACGGTAAAGCTTTCTTTCAGAGAAATATATTCCGGGGTCATGATCCGACCGGCGGTACTGGCTTCGTAACCCAAAAGTTGAGCCGTAGCTTCCCGTTCCGTCGGGCTCAATTCACCCAACAGGCGACGGACTAATATTGCCGGCAGTTCGTCAAAGAGTTTAGCTCGATCGTCCGGGGACATTTTGTCTACAATGTCAATGACTTCTTGGCGTTTGAATTTTTCGCAGAGGGACTGCTGAACGCTGGAGTCGAGATATTCGTAAACTGCGATTGCTTCGTCTTTGGAAAGCAAGCGGAAAGCTATTACTTGCATGGTTTCTGGCAGACCTTCGATAGCTTCAGCTATGTCTGCTTCCTGCACCGGGTGCAAAATCGCTTTTGCTCCTTTAAAGTCTCCTTCTTCCAACAGGGCCCTTAACTGCGATCGAACTAATTCCCGCAGTTCTTTTCGCGCGTAGGTGGGTAGAGAAGACGATTGATAATTTTTTTCTGTCACTGATGACCCTCCTAAACCTGTGCTGCGCGCCTTCCTGAATCCAGTTTAGAGCCTATTGACGCCACTGGTTGCAGTTATACGATTTATACCCGCGGGGTTAGCAATCCAGTTTCTTTGTGGAGGCTTCACCACCAAACCAAGATGTATTCTCGAAACCTGTTTTTTGGGTATGGTGTTTTTGATATTGATTTACTTAAACCAACAATTGATATTTTTCTTGTGCCAAACGGTAAAGTGGCCGCCAGACCAAACGGTTAGTCAATACAACCAACAACGACATTACAGAAGTAGCAGCCAACAGCAAGGGAAAATTCCCAGATGCCGTAGCCTGAGAAATAGTTTCTCCCAAACCCTCTGTAGTAACAATTTGACCTTGAAACTGCACGTACTCGCTGACAATACTTGCGTTCCAAGCACCCCCAACTGCTGTAATAATTCCTGTGATTAAGTAGGGAAAAATTCCCGGTAAAATTAAAGTTTGCCAGCGCTGGATTAGGGATAGTTTGTAAACTTGTGCTGCTTCAAATAACTCCGAAGGTATGGCTTGAGCGCCCGCAATAACATTAAACAGCAAATACCACATTGTACCCAACATCATCAGCGCCACTGAACCAATTTGCAAGCCTCCTCCAGCGTGAATTAAAGCTAGTAGTAATACGGGGAATAAAGCAGTTGCCGGTACAGAAGCTGCTATTTGTACTAATGGCTGCAAAATTTGAGCTAAACGGGGATTTCGACCGATCGCCACTCCGACAGGCACTGTCCACAACAGCGATAAAAATAGCGCGGAAATGACGCGCAAAGCTGTGAAAAATGCACCTGTCATGACTTTTTGCCAGTCAGACGAATTCAGCAACCGCAGCAGCAGCAACGCTTCCCAAGTTCCCCAAAGCACAATGACGGCAAACCCGCTAACAAATATCCAATTTATCCAATTTCCGATGCGGCTTCCTTGGCGATGATTTGCTGGTAAATCCACCGATGCAAAAGCTCTTGCCAAACCACGATCGAAACTATCGCCGATCGGCGAAATACGCGACTTCAAAACCCGCAGAGTCGCCGAGCGCCTTAAAAAATCTAACACATTTGACTGCGGTACATTTGTAGCTTCCACCGCTTGATATTTAAACTTTTCTACCCAAGCAATCAAAGGCTGCCAGATGAAAAAGTCTATGGCTATAATTACCCCAATTAAGACTGCTAAACCCCAGCCTATCGCCCCAAAATTTCCTTCATTGGCTGCCTTGCCCAAATAGGAACCGAGTCCGGGCAAATTAAAGTTTTTGTCCCCCAAGGTAAAAGATTCGATCGCAATCAAAAAGAACCAGCCGCCCGCCACTGACATGACGCTATTCCACACCAGTCCGATCGCCCCAGCAGGCAATTCTAACGTCCAGAACTGCTGCCAAGCATTCAGCCGATAAACTTGAGCAGCTTCCTTAAGTTCTCGCGGAATCCCGGACAGCGACTGATAGAAACTAAAGGTCATATTCCAAGTCATTCCAGTAAATATTAAGATAATCGAGGCGATTTCTACGCCGATTGTTTGACCGGGAAATAAGGTAACTAGCGCTAAAACAACTCCCGGCAAAAAAGATAAAACTGGAATCGATTGCAAAATATCTAACAAGGGAATTAAAATTTTTGCGGCTAAGGGAAAGCGGTAAGCAGAATAAGCATAAACTAGGGTAAACAGCAGCGATAAAAAATAGGCTGCTACTATGCGTAAGAGACTCTGGGCTGTATATGCTGGCAAGACATTTAGGGTAGTCTCAATTTTGAAATTTGGGTTGTACTCACTGCTGAATTGAGAAGCTGTTTGGACAATTACCAAAATTAGAGAGAAGATGGCTAGAATCAGCAAACCGTCTTGCCAAGTCCAAGCTGACCTTTCTAAAGTTTTATTTGCCGGTGTTAGAGGTCTGGTCATACGAAGTAGTTATTGGTAATCGGGAAAAAGGTAATTGGAAATTTGGAAGTTAGAATTTGGGGGAGCGGACGGCTAGGGCATCGGGTAATTGTTAATTGCTCATTGCTAGTAAATAACTAATAACTAATTACTGATGACTGCGGACTAATGACTACTGACTACTGGCTACTGACCACTGACTACTGACTTCAGATTCTAAGAAGATTTCGCCGCCCGGTTGATCGTAACTGTATAACTCTGCATAGCGACCCCAGTCAATAGCAGTTTTCAATTGCCGCATTGCTTCTTGGGGGCTAAAGTGGGCTTCTAGAATATCCAAAATCAACTCTTCAGAAATGCGGTGATTGCGTTTGGCCTGAAGCATTCGAGAAATTTGCTGTACCAGGCGAATATTGTTGAGAATTTGGGTACGAACAATTTGTTTGCGCTGGTCAATGCCGCCGGCAATAAACTGAATGCCAACTGGAGTTAAAAGGAGGTCGCCTTCTTGGATTACCAGAAATTCCATTAACTTTGCTGCTTCCACGATCGGCAAAATGTCGTCAACCTCTAACATTAATTCTTGACCGAGGCGGTAGAGGTCTTTCTCCTTGCGGTCTTCCAAGAGTTCCAACAGACCTGCGATCGCACCGGTTCGCACCTGTGGCAGAGATTGGTATTTAGCGCTTTGAGCGGGTTGAGGTTGAGACACAGCAGCGACACTTTCAGCAGGTGCTGTCACTGTTTCGCAGCTCAATTCGGGATTGGTGAGAATTTTGTAAACTTGGTCTACGAGAGCTTGAAATTCGGGAGTTTTACGATCGCGGTAGTGCGGCAAAGTCACTGTTAACTCGGCGCGAATTCGCCCCGGGTTGCGACCCAAGACTACAACGCGATCGGCTAAAATTACCGCTTCCTCAATCCCGTGAGTTACGATTAACACAGCTTGAGTCGGAATCTTTTTTTCTAGCCACAAATCTAATAACTCAAACCGCAAGTTTTCTGCCGTCAGCACGTCTAAAGCTGAAAACGGTTCATCCATGCAAAGCAATTCGGGTTCTACCGCCAAAGCTCTAGCAAATCCCACCCGCTGCCGCATTCCGCCCGAAAGTTCTTTCGGATAAGCATTTTCAAATCCGTCTAAACCGATAATGTCTATCATCCGTAAAGCTTTTTTGCGGCACGCTTCGGGCAATTCTCCTTTAGCTTTTAAGCCTAATTCTACATTTTCTAGTACGGTCAGCCAGGGATAAAGGGCAAAGTTTTGAAATACAATTGCCACCCCAGGATTTAAGCCGACTAAAGGACGATTGTGATAGATAACTTGACCGTTACTGGGCGGGATAAGTCCGGCAATCATTCGCATTAATGTTGATTTGCCTGAACCGGATGGGCCGAGTAAAGCTACTATTTCTCCGGCTCGGATATCTAAATTAATTGACTCTAAAATAGATATTTTTTGACCGTTGGGCTGCGGGTAAGCCTTGCTAACTCCTTGTAAGGTGATGAGACCCTCTGTTGCTGTTTGAGCTACCACAATTAAACCTCCTATGTTTTGTTTGAATTTAGTTATTAGGCAGTAGTTATTAGTCGGTAGTTATTAAGCAGTAGTCAGTAGTTATAAACTCTGGCAAACTGACAACTGATAATGGCTAATTGATACCAGTTTCGTAAAATAAGCAACTGCAGACCAGCCCTAACCATGATGCAGTCTGTCATTCTCAATCGAAAATTAAAAATGGTATGACTGCCGAGCATTTAGTCAATTTTTTGTGACAGGCGAGCGCTTTTTCACCAGCAACAAGACTGGAAAAACAGCGAGTTGGAGCGCAACTGAAAATATAACCAGCCAAGTAATTGAGCGATCGTAAACAATTATCATCGCCCAACTGCCCAGAAAGCACGATCAGCCATAGCCTGTGTTAAAAATCCCATAGGTGGAACCTCTCTTGTTTGCAGGCACGAGTCGAGCTAAGGCGGCTTTCAAAATTGATTCCTGGACTCCCATAGCTATACCCTATAAAGTCATTCCTAGCAATCCCCCCTGGCCATTTCCCAACAATACCAATGGGGCAAACAGTGAAGAAAAAATCACTGCAAACATCAGGGTTAAGATGCCGAGGCGATCGAACTTACCTCTCAAAAATCAGGGCTGCGATCGCGTCACTCCCCATCGCCCAAGGGTAAAATATAGGAATCGAGGTGTCAAATGCGATCGCGCTTCTGTGAAAATCAGTCAATTTGAGATGTGAAACTTCGGTGTGAGCGATCAGTCGAAGGATTTGAGATTTTAGATTTACTCCAAAGATGAATCTGGGAGCAACAAGAGTCTAAAATTTTTATCTCTCCACCAAACAAGTCGGAGGCTTATATTCGTTTTTAGGTAGGGTTCAAGGCAATGAAGGGAAAATCATCATAGCCATAACTAATCAGCCCTAAAGTATCTCAATAAACCCTAAACAGCCCCGCCATCCTTCCGCTTTAATTTTTAACCCTCCTGCTTCAAAATCGAGGGGATTGAGATAAGTTCGCTGAAGTACCAAAAGCACTGTCAGCCCCAAAAAAAGCTGCCACAGCCAAAATCGCAAAGCCTAACCGATAACCCAATTGCTTTGCGCGTGCGATCGGCTATCATCAATAACGACGCTGGCGATCGCTATTTGATACCGTGCAGTTGATCGTCGGACTAGATCGATCGCGAAATGTTAACTATCTAAATCCTTTCTTCTTCACCTTCACGGGTTATATACACAAATAAATTTTGGACAATAATTGGTTTGACACCTTCTTACCTTGCGAGCATTAACAATCAATTAAAACTGTCAATATTACCTGCCAGCAGTGATAGTGAATCCCCTCGCTCCAATTATGCTTCCTGTTCAAACTGCCAATTTGTTGGGCTGGGATTTAGACTCTCAGATCAAATCAAGGAACAGGGAACAGGAAAACAATTTTCTGTAGGAATGGATCTCAAAAGCTGCATCTGAATAGTGTACAATTATAACAAACCAGATGGGACATTACAAGATGCGTATTGTGGGATAAAAATTCTCTGCGCTCTTAATTTTATTACGTAATGTTTAAACTTGTATCTTTTCCTTAACCGTTTTATATTCTTTACCAAATCTTTATTTTTTTCTCTATGGTCTGGTTATGGTTGCTTCAAGCGAGCTTACAGCACTTTGCAAAAGAGTGAAATACCCTTGAGTTTTAGTTACAAAAGAGGTTTTTATGCCACACTGCCCCTGCTGCTCGAATCAAATGCTGCCTCACGTTAGCAAGCATCAAATCTACTGGTCTTCTCCCCTATGTTGGCAAACAATACCTATTTACAATTTGAACAGATGTGGCTCATCGATCTCTATAAATCTAGTTAAAGGGCTAGGGGTTAAGTACCAACATTATTCTTGACCGATGTATTTAACAAACAAACAAACTTAGGGGTATAAAGTTTAGAGAATACCTTATCGCTAACTGGTTTTCCTGCTCAAGACTTAGTTTCATTGCATTATTAAATTACCCAAGTATAGCCAAAAAATTTGAAGTCTGCTCTATTCATCTATCGCTTAATTTATGGTAATCCCTCGACGCAAAGTAATTATAAGTTTAGACCAAACACCATTTAAACGATTGCTACCTCTTTTGCTTGGTGTGGTGGTCTCTCTTGCTGTTTTATTTACGTGGCAACAGCTAACCATCAACGGACAAATTCACATCGAGCAGTTAATTCAGCAGGAAGCCAATGCGATTCAGTCACAACTGACCGAAGGATTATCCATTCGGGTGTTGACACTTCGGCAAATGGCGAATCGCTGGGAAGCTAATGGCGGTACACCAAAGGCTCTTTGGGAAGCCGATGCTGAGGCTTATGTAAAGGATTTCTACGGTTATCAGGCGATCGAATTAGTCGATCCATCATTTAAAGTGCGATGGGTTGTGCCACTGGCAGGGAATGAGGCAGCACAAAACCTAGATGTTAATGGGGAACTGCGTCGCAAAATTACTTTGCAAGTGGCTCGTGATTTGCGTCAACCTATGTTAACTCGCAATCTTTCACTCGTTCAAGGGGGTCAAGAATTTTTAGCAACTTTTCCTTTGTTTGTAGGTGAACGTTTTGATGGGTGGATTGTCGGAATTTTTCAGTTTCAAACTTTATTTGAAAGTATTTTAAAAGTGTCACCAGGGTACAAAGTGGCTATCTATGCTGGCACAAATTTGCTCTACGGTCAAGAGTTTGTGTCTCAAAAATCAGTTCCGAAAACAGTGGTATTGAAAGCCTATGGGGTAGACTGGAGAATAGATGTTTATCCAACTTTAGATTTAGTAGAAAGAGTAAACTTTTATTGGCCGAGAGTTGTATTAATTGGTGGCTTATTTTTAGTTTTCCTGCTGATGTGGGTCATGTATCTGGCACAAGTTAGTTATTGCAAAGTCGATAAATTCAAAAAAGCCAATCGCCAGTTGCAATGGGAAATTCACCAGCGACAACAGGCAGAAATTGCGATCGCTCGACTAGCTGCGATCGTTGAATCTTCGGAAGATGCCATTCTCAGTAAAGATTTAGAGGGTGTAGTTACAAGTTGGAATGTAGGAGCAGAAACAATTTTTGGCTATACAGCGGCCGAAATAGTAGGGCAATCAGGGAAAAAACTGATTCCCCCAGACTATCGAGATGAGGAAAACGAAATTTTCACCAAAATCCAGCGAGGAGAACGCACCGAACACTACGATACAAAAAGGCTGAGGAAAGATGGAACATTAATCGATGTCTCGATGAGTGTCTCCCCCATTAAAGACAAAACAGGGAATATAATTGGAGTCTCAAAGATTGCCCGGAATATTGCTGACCGCAAACAAGCAGAAGCAGCACTACGTGAAAGTGAAGAACGCTGGGAACTTTCTGTACGCGGCAATAACGATGGCATTTGGGATTGGAATATTCAAACCCATGATGTCTTTTTTTCTAGTCGCTGGAAGCAAATGCTGGGGTATGAAGACCGGGAAATCCAAAACATTCTAGACGAATGGGCTAATCTGGTACATCCTGATGATTTGGGATGGGTGATGCAAGCCGTTCAAGACCATTTTGCCAAGAAAACTCCTTTCTATCTCACAGAATATCGCCTTCGCTGCAAAGATGGTTCCTACAAATGGATTTTGGATCGCGGTCAGGCACTTTGGGATGATGCAGGTAACGTAATTCGGATGGCTGGCTCTCACACCGACATTACCGAGCGCAAGCAAGCTGAAGTTGCTTTACAGGTCAGCGAAGCCAGGTATCGGCAATTAATCGATAACTTAAATGCAGGTTTTGTGATTCATGCGACAGATACCAGCATTCAATTATGTAATGAAAGAGCTGGTGAATTACTAGGGCTTTCAATGGATCAAATGCTGGGAAAAACTGCGATATCTCCGGCCTGGCATTTTGTGCGGGAAGATGGCAGCGTGATGCCCCTAGAGGAATATCCGGTAAATCAGGTTTTATCCCGTGGAAGTTCCCTCAAAAATTATGTTTTAGGAATTAAAAAAGAAATTGATAGTTGTGTTTGGGTATTAGTTAATGCCTACCCCGAGTTCGATCAAAAAACTAAAATCATACAAGTTGTAGTTACGTTTATTGATATTAGCAATCGCAAAAAAGTAGAGCTGGAAATCCAGAAAACTCGCAATTTCTTACAAGCACTGCTGGATCATCTACCGCTCGCAATTTTTGTTAAGGACGCAGAGCCTAAACGATTTGGCGTATTTCAGTTTTGGAATAAAACCAGCGAACGGTTATTTGGCATCTCAGCCGAAAATGCGATCGGCAAAAGTGGCTATGATTTTTTCCCAAGAGAACAGGCTATCTTTTTCGATCAAAAGGATAGAGAAGCTTTTGAAAAAGGTAAGACTGAGGATATTGCTGAAGAAATCATTGACAGTCATCGTCTGGGAAAACGTTGGCTGCATACGGTGAAGATTCCCATTTACGACGAGCAGCATCAGCCCCAGTACCTACTTTGTTTTTCAGAAGATATCACCGATCGCAAACACGCAGAAGCAGAGCGTAGAGAAATGAGTGAGGTAATGCAAAATGCGGTGTCCGGCATCTCCAAACTGGATGTACAAGGACACTACCTCTATGTGAATAAAGCTTATGCTGACATGACAGGCTATCAGCCAGAAGAAATGATCCGGATGTCCTGGGAAAAAACCGTACACCCCGATGAGTTGAAAAAACTGGTTGCAGCCTATTGGCTGATGGTGCAAGAGGGCAGAGTTGAAATTGAAACCAGAGGGATTCGTAAAGACGGTTCGGTTTTTTATAACCAATTGGTGATGATTTCAACTTACGACGCACAGCACCAATTTATGGGGCATTACTGCTTCATGAAAGATATTAGCGATCGCAAAAAAGCCGAACTTGCACTAGAACAGGAACTCCTGCGGAGTAAAGCCTTCTTCAATACTTCACTGGACGGTGTTGTTGTCATGGATTGGGTCGGAAATGTTGTCGAAGCTAGTCCCAGTTTTGCTCAAATGCTGGGCTACACCCTAGAAGAAACCCTGAATCTGAGTGTGTTTGATTGGGATGCTGAATGGACGAGGGAAGAACTACAACTTATGCTCCAGAGAGAGGAGGTTATTCCGCTGTTTGAAACGCGACATCGCCGCCAGGATGGTTCTGTATATGACGTGGAAATTAGCTGGAACCGGGTGGAATTACAAGATGAGATGATGAACTTCTGTATCTGCCGAGATATTAGCGATCGCAAACGCAACGAAGCGGAACGCCAACAAGCAGAACAGGCACTCCGAGAGAGTGAAACTCGCTTCCAAGCCTTCATGAATCACAGCCCTGCCCCTGCCTGGATTACCGATGAAAATGGTGTAATGCTCTATGCCAGCCAGACTTATCTCAATACCTTCGAGCTACCCACTGAAAATGTGATTGGAAAATCCATTTTTGAACTTTACCCCGCCGCCTTCGCCCAACAATATCTAGACAATATCCAAACCGTTTCTCACACCAACGAGCTAATTGAAACGATTGAGATTGCGTCCCGTCGAGATGGAACCCTGGGTGAGTTTCTGGTTTACAAATTTCTCATCCCCGACTTATCTGGGCAAATGCTAGTAGGTGGTGTGGCGATCGATGTGACACGACAACATGAAGCTGAAACCGCTTTACAAATGAGTGAGGAACGCTTGAAACTGGCACTAGAAGCTTCTGGAGATGGACTGTGGGATTGGGACATTGAAACTGGAAAAGTTTACCTGAATTCCTACTACCAGGAGATGCTGGGCTACAAGCCCGGTGAGTTGGTGATGGATGTGAACCTCTGGGAACAGATGATTCATCCTGATGATACATTGTGGGTTTTTGAGGCTCTCAATAGTAACTTGCAAGATAGCTCTCTTAAATATGCCTTTGACTATCGCGTGCGTTGCAAGTCAGGTGAGTGGAAGTGGATCGCTAACTACGGGAAAGTCGTTACCTACGATGAAGATGGTAAGCCTTTACGGATGATTGGAACGCACAAAGACATCAGCGATCGCAAACGTAAAGAACTGGCACTGCAGCACGCCATGGAAGCAGCAGAAGCAGCGAACTTGGCAAAAAGTACCTTCCTCGCCAATATGAGCCACGAATTACGCACTCCTCTCAACGTAATTCTAGGATTTGCCCAAGTGATGACCCATGACCCCTCCCTAACTCCCAACCAAAAACAAGACCTGCAAACAATTCAACGCAGTGGGGATCACCTTTTGAGTTTGATTAACGATGTGCTGGATCTCTCGAAAATTGAATCGGGACACTGCACAGTTGAACAAAGCGGATTGGACTTAATTGCGCTGCTGCATTCCCTCCGAAATATGTTGGCGGAACGAGCAAGTTCTAAAGGACTTGACCTTTGTTTCGAGATTGCGCCAGAAGTTCCCCAATTTATGCTTGCCGATGCTCAAAAACTGCGCCAGGTTTTGCTGAATCTGCTGAGTAATGCCATCAAATTTACCGATCGTCGGGGAAGCATTACTTTGCAAGTCAGCATTGAGGCGGACGGTACAGGGACATTAAGCACAACTCGGCCGATTCTCCAGTTTGTAGTCGCTGACACAGGTGTAGGGATTGCATCGGTCGAACTCAATACCATCTTCGATGCGTTTGTGCAAGCTCAAGCTGGGAAGCGATCGATCGGCGGTACGGGGCTAGGTCTAACCATTAGCCGCAAATTGTTGGAACTCATGGGCGGAAAAATTTCTGTCAGCAGCACTGTGGGACAGGGGAGTACCTTCACATTTACCCTTCCCGTCAGCCCCATCAGTGGAGTTAATGTTACACCCGAAGAGAATAATCGCCTCGTGATTGGGCTGGCTCCAAGTCAAGGGGATCGTCGCATTTTGGTGGTTGACGATCAAGCAGAAAATCGCTTGCTAATGGTCAGATTACTGACACAATTAGGATTAGAGGTAAAAGAAGCTACCAACGGACAGCAAGCTGTGCAGATTTGGCAACAATGGCAACCCGACCTAACCTGGATGGACATTCGGATGCCCGTGTTAGATGGATACGAGGCTACGAAGCAAATTCGGGCAATGGAAGACGGACACAACAGTATCATTATTGCACTTACGGCCCAGGCTTCCCAGAGCGATCGCGCCCTCGCCTTGGCTGCTGGCTGCAACGACTACATCAGCAAGCCCTTCCGGGAACAAACCCTATTTCTTAAGATGGCCGAATACCTGGGGTTAGAGTATGTATATGAGGAAAAGGAAATAGAAAAGGGGGAACGGGGAACAGATTGTTTTCCTTCTTACCTCTGTTCTGTTGCCTCTTCCGTTTCAGATTCCTTCGATCCAATGCTTTTGGCGACATTACCAAGAGTATGGGTTGTTCAGTTGGAAGATGCTGCTTTATGTGGGGATGATTTTGCGATAATTGAACTGGTAGCTCAACTTTCCTCAGAACTCGCTCAATTCGGTACTTATCTGACGGAACTCGCCAACCAGTATCAATTTGAAAAAATTCTTAATCTAATTCAAGACCATTTTCCAATTGGAATTCCTCCATTGGATTTATAAGCTGTTGTGCAGTTAAACGTTTAATTATGACTAGGGAATTAGAAACAGCCAACAGTAATTAAATTTAATTGTTGGTAATTAGTGCAAAACCTTCTTAATTTTTATTGATAATTACTGCTATAAGATGCCTAATAAAACACCCAAAGTTGACCAGTTTACTCCTGTTAGTTTAAATAATTTAGAGGAATGCAGCGAAGAATCAGTGTATGCTCCCGGTCATATTCAGCCACACGGAATCGTTTTATTGATGCAAGAAAAAAGCCTCAATATTTTACAAGTAAGTGAAAATGTAGAACAGTTATTTGGCATTTCGGCAGAAGAATTGCTAGGTCAGCCATTGCCAGGGTTATTGGGTCACGATCGAGTACAAGAAATTGTTAGGTGTCTAGAGCGAGAACAACTAGAAATTCATAAGGTTTTCGATCTAGAAATCCCTCTCAAAGACGGCACGATTCAAAGATATAGAAGCACGCTGCATCAGCTACCAGATGAGTTGATTCTGGAGCTGGAACCCCACTTGACTATTGAAAATAATCATTCAATCGATTTTTATCAGCGTCTGCAAACAGTTATCCTCAACTTTCGCAGTGCGATCGATATTTCGGATTTAGCTCAAACCATTGCTAGAGAAGTGAAAGCCATGACCGGGTTCGATCGCGTAATGGTCTATCGCTTTGAAGCCGATGACCATGGGGTGGTGATTGCCGAAGAGAAAGAAAGTTCTCTAGAAAGCTACCTGGGATTGCATTACCCGGCGATCGATATTCCCGTACCCGCCCGCAAATTGTTTTACAGCAAGTGGGTGCGCCAAATTCCCAATATCAATTACACCCCGGCCCGCCTAATTCCCACCAACCATCCCCTAACCGATACACCCCTGGATCTAAGTGCTTGTGTGTTAAGGGGAGTATCTCCCTGCCACATTGAATATTTGCAGAATATGGGAGTTGCTGGGACACTGACGATTTCGTTAATTGACGATCGGCGTCTCTGGGGATTAATTGCCTGTCACCATTACAGCCCGCGATTGCTAGATTACGAAACTCGCAAAACCTGTGAATTTCTAGGACAATTTGCCTCGATCGAACTGCTGCATCAGCAAGAGCGAGAATTGAACGTTTACCGATCGCAAGCGAAAACTATTCAGGATCAACTTCAGCAGGCGTTCCGGCGAGATTCTAATTTTATCGAACAAGTATTGACCGAAAATGCTTCTCAATTGCTAGATTTAGTTCATGCTCAGGGAGCTGCAATTATGCTCGATGGTCGTCTGACATTGGTGGGTCAAACACCATCTGAAGCTGAGGTTGACGAACTCCTGCAATGGTTGCTGCAACAGAACAAAGAACGAGTGTTTGCAACAGCTTCTTTGTCTCAGTTGTATCCCCAAGCGAAGCAATTCAAAGAGCGAGCTAGCGGTGTTTTAGCAATCTCAATCTTCCTATCCTACGCCATACAAAAGTCATACCACATCCTTTGGTTCAGACCAGAACAAATTCAAACCATAAACTGGGCAGGAAATCCACACGATGCTGTGTCGATCGACGAAATTGGAAAAATGCACCTGTGTCCCCGCAAATCCTTTGAACTGTGGCAAGAGACAGTGCGGGAGATGTCTTATCCGTGGCAGATTGCAGAGTTAGAAGCTGCCGCCGAAATGAGGCATATCCTCATGCTGGCGGTGTTAGAATTTTCGCAAGCTGCCCTAGAACACGCTGCACAAAAGGCAGCAATAGCCAACCGTGCCAAAAGCCAGTTCCTTGCGAACATGAGCCACGAACTCAGAACGCCTCTCAACGCCATTCTGGGATTTACCCAGCTTATGAACCGCAGCCCCTATATCCCAGAAGAATTTCAAGAGCATTTAGGGATCATTACCCGTAGTGGAGAACACCTGCTAACATTGATCGACGATGTTTTGCAAATGTCTAGGATTGAAGCAGGGCAATTGGTACTGAGTCGAAGCTGTTTTAATCTGCATCGACTGCTGGGTTCTATCAACGAGATGTTCAGCATCAAAGCGCCTGAGAAAGGGTTACATCTGAGCAGCGAGTGGGATGCTGCTGTTCCCCGTTATGTCTGTGGGGATCAAGCAAAACTTCGCCAAATCTTGATTAATCTGCTGGGGAATGCGATCAAATTTACAACAACAGGAAGCATAGCCCTGCGCGGACGAGCTTTTTCATCAGATGATATGCCATCCGGTACAGTTCGCGATCGCGCCACTAATCCACCTGATATTAAACCAACTATTACCCTGTGTCTCGAAGTTGAGGATACCGGATCTGGCATTTCTCCCTCTGATTTAGAATCAATTTTTGACGCTTTCATGCAAACCAATCGCGGTCGCAACGATCGAGGAACAGGTTTGGGACTGTCTATCAGTCGTGAGTTTGCGCGTCTGATGGGAGGCGATATCACCGTGCGAAGCACCCTGAATCGAGGATCGACTTTTACCTGCCAAGTTGTTTTAGAACTACCAGAGTCCCTTGATTTAGAGGAACCTGAAATTAGCGATCGGATTATCGGACTCGCACCTGGGCAACCTATCTACCGAATTCTAGTAGTAGAAGACGTGCCAGAAAATCGGCAACTGCTGGTGACACTGCTGGAGTCATTTGGGTTTGATGTGTGTGCGGTGGAAAATGGAGTAGAGGCGATCGCTCGTTGGCAAACATGGAACCCTGACCTGATTTTGATGGACATTCAAATGCCTGTCATGGATGGTTATGAAGCGACGAGACAGATTCGATCACAACAGTCATTAGTCATGAGTCATGAGTCATCAGCAGATAACTCAGGGCAAATGTCACAGGACAAAAGACAAATTACACGCATCATTGCCCTCACTGCCTATGCTTTTGAAGACGATCGTATCGCCAGCCTGCAAGTCGGTTGCGATGACTACATTGCCAAGCCGTTTACTGAAGACACACTTTTCGAGAAAATAGCTCATCACTTGGGCGTCCGCTACTGCTACGCCGAAAAACTTCCGCCAAAATCATCAGCTTCGCCACCAAAGATATTTACTCCAGACTTTAAAACCATGCCAGCCAAGTGGATTGCAGAAGTTCATGAAGCAGCACTAGATCTTAGTGATAATAAGCTTTATGAACTTATTGCTCAAATTCCCAAGGAGAAACAAGATTTCATCGCTGCGATGACATCTTTGGTCGATAACTTTCAGCTTGAAACGATCGCAACTCTCACCCAGATTTAGGAACAAGCCCATGACAACTCTATTCAAACTTGCGGCCGAAAGGAATATTCTCATCGTGGATGATACCCCAGACAATCTGCGCTTGTTAGCCAAAATTTTAGAGTCACAGGGCTATATTGTGCGTAAAGCCCTCAACGGCAGGATGGCACTCCAAGGTATTCATCGCGACCCACCTGCTCTGATTTTACTTGACATTAATATGCCAGATATGAATGGGTACGAAGTCTGCCAAAAGTTAAAAGCATCTGAAGCCAGTGCTCAGATACCGGTTATTTTTATCAGTGCGCTCGAACGACTGGAAAACAAGGTACGAGCCTTTGAGCTCGGTGGTGTAGACTATATTACCAAACCCTTTCAAGAGCAGGAAGTGCTGATGCGAGTAAAAAATCAATTACTCATCCAACAGCAACGCCAACAACTGATCGAACAAAATCAACGTTTAGAACACGAAATCCAGGAACGTCTGAGGGCAGAAGCAGAAGTAAGGCAGCTCTCAGTGACCGATGAATTAACTGGATTATATAACCGACGCGGCTTCTTTTTACTAGCAGAACAACAACTAAAAATTGCTCTTCGCACGCAAACATCCTATTTTATTTTGTTCGCTGATTTAGATGGTTTGAAAAAGATTAACGATACTTTAGGACACGAAATGGGAGACAGAGTAATAGTTGACGCAGCTAAAATATTGAAGCAAACCTTTCGTGATGCCGATATTATAGCTCGACTGGGAGGAGATGAATTCGCTTTATTTATTCCTAATTTTTTAGGTGCTTCATCTACTAATTTTCATTTTCGACTGCAAGAAAATATAGATCGCTTTAATCAACAGTCGGAGCGAGCTTATATATCAATAAGTCTTGGTGTAGAGTTGGGGGATTTAAAGAATGAAGTTTTATTAGAACAATTGCTGGCAAAGGCTGACAAACTCATGTACGAGCATAAACGCAACAAACGCTGTTTAAATCCTCAACCGTTCTTTTGAGAACAACGGTATCGGAGCGCCATAAGCATTATTTATTAAACGCGAGTTCAACCGAGAAAGAGTAAACTGAAAACAAGGTAGGGAAACAGCTTGAAAAGTTTAGCCCGTCAGCCAGAAAACACGATGCAGTACACATCATTACACCTAAACCTGACAGGGTAGCAACCCAGTTAAAATCTGTGCCTGTATTAGGTTAAGGGTGTGAGAAAAAGATGTCGTAGGTATTGTCCACAATCCTGAGCTAAAATCGACTGACTGATGCTGTATGGGTTCGGTGTTTGCCTACAATGGCATTCTTTTTAAGTGGTATTATTTTCATAAATCGATGTTATCTATTTACCAATTCGTGCTAAAATGACACCAAGCTGAACAGCGATTACTCCGAGTATGGCACTGCCTGCCCAGTAAAAAGCGGCGATGCTGTAAGCTCGATCGCGCCACAAGACATTCGTTTCTAAACCGTAAGTTGAAAAAGTAGTATAAGCACCCAAAAAGCCCGTTGCTACAATTAACCGGACTTCCGACGGAATAGTCACCACCCGTTCAAAAGCGAGGGTGATAAAAAATCCCATAGCCAAGCAACCCGTGATGTTAATAAAAAAAGTTCCGTAGGGAAAAGCCGTCCCGAAACGATTGGCAAACCACAAGGTGATATAATACCGACTCAAAGCGCCGGCAACGGCACCTAAACTAATTGCGATCGGATTGCGAAGATTCGGGTCTTGCAGCATACAGCTATTAAATATTTGCTACTTGATATAGAGATGAATTTTAGATTCAGCGGACTTATGTAAAGTATTGTAGGATTAAATTGGCGATCGCTCTAGCTGTTCGCAATTAAAATTAAGAGAGAGTATTTATGCAAATTGTGCTGGCTACCTTAGACGATAGTTTAGTTAGAGCGTGGGAAAGCACTTGCGGCAGTATGGAAAATGTAAAGATACATCACGGTTCAATATTTGATGTAAAATGCGATGCTATTGTTAGTCCGGGGAATAGTTTTGGTTTCATGGACGACGGCTTAGATTTAGAAATTTCGGAATATTTTGGAGGGCAGGTTCTTGAACGCTTGCAAAAACTAATTCAGGCTCGACATCACGGCGAACTCTTAGTAGGACTGGCAGAAATTGTAGACACCGATCATGCTGAAATTCCCTATTTAATAGCTGCACCAATCATGCGGGTTCCCACAGTTTTAAGAGAAACAGTAAATGTTTATCTAGCAACCCGCGCTATTTTGAATCTCGTAAAATTTGGCTCAGTCCCAGATGGAACTCCAGTCAAACATATCATTGAAACTATCGCTATTCCAGGCATGGGTATGGGAACGGGCAAAGTGCCGCCACATATCTGCGCCACTCAAATGAAAGTTGCGCTCGAAGAGATACTGTTATCTCAATACGAATTTCCTCAATCTTTACTGCACGCTCAAAGATGTCACCACTTGTTATATAGAGACGAAAGCGAAGATTTGGAGTTGGAAAATGGAAACTACTAAATTTGTCCGTTTTATAGTATTCAGAAACCAACTTTATTAATGTGTGTTTTTTTTAGGTATAGAGACTTATCACAAATTTAAGTGCGCTAAACCGTACCTACAAATTGGCGGTATCCTACACATGAGAGCAAGTTTGGTAGATATAATGTAATAGAACTGAGATCATTCCAACTAGGTAAGCGCGGATACAAAAGTTGATAAAGCTGGAACAAGAATTGCCTAGTTCTTATTAAATGCCAGAATTCCTTCTGGCGCTACACGTACAAAGTCGGTATAAAAGACCACAATTCTTCTGGCGCTACACCTACAAAGTCTGCATCCAGGGACTGTGAGATTTTTTGAAAATGTTTACTACCACAGGAGAAGATTGATATGACAGATCCAAAAGTAACCGAGGAACCAATTTTAGAGGCAACTGTCGAAACGACGGAGCTCGTCAAAAAAGAGATGCCCGACGCGACTGATGAGGCGATCGCAGAAACTGCGGCGCTGTTTGAAGCAATTAAAAAACGCGCCACCGCCGAAGTGCAAGCAGCGGGCGAACTCACCCGCGAAGCTTATTTAAAAGCTGTGAATAAGGCCTCCGGGGCGATCGAACAAAATAAGGATCTCGCCCACGAGAGATTCACAGAAGCAGTCAAGCTGATTAAACAAGAAACTGAGAAAAACTGGCTGGTGGTAGATGCGATTAAAACGCGGGCGCAAGCGCAGGTGCAAGATGCCGGCGAAGTCAGTCGCGAAGCTTATTTGAAAGCAGTGCGACAAGCGCGAGAAGCGGTGGAACAAAATAAATTGATCGAACGCGATCGCATCGAACAAGCTGTTGACCACATTCAGACGGAAGCTGAAAAGAATTGGCACGTTATTGTCAAGCAAATTGAGTCGATCGGCACTCGCTTGACGGATGCGGCTAAGTCTGCATGGAACGCGCTGACGGCGTTTTTTGACAAGTCTCACAGCGATCGCCCAGATTCCTAGAATGGCCAGCCGGGGGTTTGGAACTCCCAGCGGGTTGTTAGGGTAGTTAGCTTTGGAATTAATTCCAAAGCTAATGCCGATCGTGCGTGCATTTGCATTCAGCAGAAGTTTCAGGCATACTGCATAATTAAAAAGCTTTATTTTTAGTCCACAACCCCCAATTATGAGAAGTTACTACTGCGGCGAACTGCGAAGCGAACACATCGGAGAGACTGTCACCCTTTACGGCTGGGTGGATCGCCGCCGCGATCATGGCGGGGTGATTTTTCTCGATGTGCGCGATCGATCGGGTATCGTGCAAATTGTCAGCGATCCTGAACGCACCCCCGATTCCTATCACGGGGCTGAGGCTTTACGCAGCGAATACGTGGTTAAAATTACCGGGCGAGTCACCAGCCGCCCTGCAGATTCCCTCAACCCGAAATTGCCTACGGGTGAAGTAGAAATTTATGCTGACGAAATTGAGTTGTTAAATGCGGTTCGCAAACAGTTACCGTTTCAGGTGGCGACGGCGGAAAATGAAAGTGTGCGGGAAGATTTGCGGCTGAAATATCGCTATTTGGACTTGCGGCGCGATCGCATGAGTCGGAATTTGCAGCTTCGCCACCAAGTAGTGAAAGCTATGCGCCGCCACCTGGAAGATGTGGGAGGTTTTATTGAAGTTGAAACACCGATTTTAACGCGATCGACTCCTGAAGGTGCGAGAGATTATTTAGTGCCCAGCCGCGTCAATTTGGGCGAATGGTACGCTTTGCCGCAGTCGCCGCAGTTGTTCAAACAATTGTTAATGGTTTCGGGTTTAGACAGATATTATCAAATTGCCCGCTGTTTCCGCGATGAAGATTTGCGTGCGGACAGACAGCCGGAATTCACACAATTAGACATGGAAATGAGTTTCATGTCTTTAGAAGAAGTTATTGAATTAAACGAAGGTTTAGTCTCCCAGATTTTCCAAAGTGTCAAAGGCGTAGAATTACCTCGTCCTTTTCCGCGCTTGACTTACGCTGAAGCAATGGATCGCTACGGTAGCGACAAACCGGATACTCGCTTCGGTATGGAATTAGTCGATGTTTCCGATTTGATGAAAGATTCGGGATTTAAAGTATTTTCCGGGGCGGTTGCTGCGGGCGGAATTGTGAAAGTTTTGCCGATTCCCGGCGGGAATGATGCGATTTCTAACGTGCGGATTAAACCGGGCGGCGATTTGTTTAAGGAAGCCAGCGAAGCGGGTGCGAAGGGATTGGCTTACATTCGGGTGCGGGATAACGGCGAAATTGATACGATCGGCGCTATTAAGGATAATTTGACGGAAGCGCAAAAACAGGAATTGCTCGATCGCACGGGCGCGCAACCAGGTCATTTGTTGTTATTCGCTGCGGCTGACGCGACAACTGTCAATAAGACTTTAGATAGATTGCGTTTGTTTGTGGGTAACGAATTGGGATTGATTGATAAAGACAAGATGAATCTGCTGTGGGTGACAGATTTCCCCATGTTTGAATGGAACGCTGACGAGAAGCGTTTGGAAGCATTGCACCACCCGTTTACTGCGCCGCATCCCGACGATATTAACGATTTGAAAACTGCGAGAGCTCAAGCTTACGATTTGGTGTTAAACGGTACAGAAGTCGGCGGCGGTTCTCTGCGGATTTATCAGCGGGAAGTTCAGGAAAAGGTGTTTGAGGCGATCGGCTTATCGACTGAGGAAGCTTACAATAAGTTTGGCTTTTTGTTGGATGCGTTTGAGTATGGAACTCCGCCCCACGGAGGTATTGCTTACGGTTTGGATCGCTTGGTGATGCTGTTGGCTGGTGAGGAATCTATTCGCGATGTGATTGCGTTTCCGAAGACGCAGCAGGCTGGTTGTTTGCTGACTAATGCGCCGGCTGGTGTGGATGAGAAGCAGTTGAAGGAGTTGCAAGTGCGATCGACTTATACGCCCAAGTCATAATTATGTAAAATACCTTGACAATTTAACCATTTGTAAATTCCTGACTTCTTTAAGAAGTCGGGAATCTGGGTAGTTCGAGTTTGGTGTCGTTGATGCAGAGGAGTTGGAGAGTTTGGTTGAGGTTGGTTTCGGTGAGTTGGGGAAACCTGGATTGGGGGAAGTTGGGCTAGGTTAAGGGTTGGGTGTGGCTATGCCATAATGAATGAGAGAATGAGATCAACCATTAACCATGACAACCACCGTTGAACTTAACGAAGAATTGGTTAAAGAAGCCTTTCGCTTAACCAATTTCAAGACAGAAAAAGAACTGATTGACTTTGCTTTGCAAGAATTAATTCGCACTCGGAAAAAGCGGAACTTACTTGATTTAAGCGGACAAATTCAATTTTCGACTGAGTACGACTACAAAGCTTTGCGGGAAAACCGAAATCTTTCTGATTGATACATCAGTTTGGAGCAGCGTTTTCCGTGACAGGACAGGTGTAGTACGCCAATCCCTGGAAGCAATAATCAATGATGAAAGTATTTTTCTGAACCGATTTACTCAGATGGAACTTTTGCAAGGTTGTCGAGATGAACGGGAGTGGACACTATTAGAAACTTATCTCCAAGAACAAGACTATATCGAGTCTACGCCTAATACTTGGGTAGCGGCTGCTCGGATTTATTACGATTTGCAACGACAGGGGTTAACGGTTAGAAGTAGTATCGACTGCTGCATTGCCCAACTGGCGATCGAACACCAACTTATTTTAGTTCATAACGATCGCGATTTTGAAACTATTCAGAGAGTGCGATCGCTCAATTGCTTGCGCTTCCGGCCTGAAAATTAATGAAGATTAATTTGAGTTTGAGTTGGTGAGGATGGGTTGAAGGCTGAAATGATTACGGAAAGTATCTGTAAATCTCTTTGCGGTGGAGTATCCTGACGAAATAGACTACGGCATCATTAACTTTAATACCGATTCGGTAATCACCCACTCTCAGGCGATAGTAGTCTGCATCACCTTTTAGTTTTTTAACATTGCTGACTTCATTTAATTTTTCGGCGTTCTCAACTTCTTCTATCGCTTCCTGAATTCTTTGGAACAAGTCGGCATCAAGAATCTTGAGTAAATCCTTTTCAAAGCTCTTTTTAAACTCCACATTCATGGTTGTCTCTTCAGGATTTTGAAAATTTGCTCGCGGCTGACTGTTTCAGTATTTTCGCCTTCTTTGATAGCATTTTCCATCCCTATATCTTCTAGGGCTTCTGTTAAAATTTCAGAAAATACTTCTTTTTGTTCTTTTAATAACTCAAAAATCGCTGCTTTGAGCAATTCTTTAAGTTTGGTTTCGTCTAGAGTAATTTCCGACATTGCTTTTTTTGTGGTATTTACTTAAGGTTTTCATTATATCACGAAATAAAGCAGATTCATTTTGATTTTGAGGTTAAATTTAATTAAATTTATTCTAGCTAACTTTGGTTTGCGGGTAGTCAGAAACCGGGTTTTTTCGAGAATACTTCGCTACACCTTGTAGAAGCGGCCAAAAACCCGGTTTCTTTGGTTTGCGGGTAGTCAGAAACCGGGTTTTTCACCGAAATATTGCATCCGCGCCTTTAACAGTCGTGAAAAACCCGGTTTCTTTGGTATTTATGGGTAAGCCCTAAATGAGACAGAAAGGCCGATCGCACTTCACAAAAAAAGTGCGATCGCCCTCAACAATTACTCTTTCCAGTAACGGGTTAAAATCCGAATTACCTCACCCGCTAGAGGCGATGGTAGAGGCGGGCTCCATTCCCCAACTTCTGCAAAACCTAAAACGTGCAACAGATTAACGATACTGTCTACCGCTTTGGGAACGCCACACAACAGCAAACGAATCGGTTGCTTACCTTGAGGTACGTCAGGAATTTCTTCCCGGAGCAGTTCGGGAACCGACTTTGGCGGTGATATCATAGAGTTTCCTCCTAAATATGGGAGTTCAAGCCCCCACCGAACGATCGTGAGTCTGAGCGGTGGGGGTTTGGTTTTGTGTCAACTCTAAAGTATCACGGTAGGCACTCCGAGTCAACCCTTGAGGGTGAACTTGATACTGTAGAGGTCAAAAAAGGTACAATAGGGCAGTCAAAGCACAAAGAACAGCCTTGCCAGCCAAACTTCCCAGAATTGTTGTGTACCTTCCAGAAGAACTTAAAGCAGACCTAGAGCGGTTAGCCAAATCGCATTATCGACCGGTCTCGAATATGGTGTTGACATTAATTCAAGAAGCAGTAGATGAGGCTAAATCTGAGGGAAGAATTCCCAGCGAAGATCGATCGCCACCACAGAAAATCGACAGCGACGAGTAAAATGACATGGTGAACACGCTACCCCCAAACAATGTGAGTCCTGCAAAATCTCCCAGAGTTGCCTTTTACCCGCCGCCCGAAATTAAGGAGAAATTAGAGAAGCTGGCGAGCATTGAGCGTCGTTCGATGTCCCAAATGGCATTACTTTTGGTGGAGGAAGGGCTCGAAAGAGCGCAGAAGGAAGGGAGGTTCAATGAATCCAAAGACGATTGAGCCGCTGGAACAGGCAGGATGCCTGTTCTGGAAAATGGTGCTTGATGTGGGTTCACCCCCAAACATATGCGTTAACCTAGTTGACTACAGCTTGTACCGCACTCCCCAACTAAATTCATGCTTTCCCGCATCAAAGAATTAGCCGCCACCCTAGCACCCCGCTTAATCGAAATTCGCCGCCACATCCACTCCCACCCCGAACTCAGCGGCCAAGAATATCAAACCGCCGCCTACGTAGCCGGAGTTCTCGCTTCCAGCGGAGTCCGCGCGATCGAAGGAATCGGCAAAACAGGGGTGCTCGGCGAAATCAAAGGCCACAGCAGCGAGTCCCGGTGGCTGGCAATTCGCACCGATATGGACGCTTTGCCGATTCAAGAACGCACA
>NZ_JAUBQM010000047.1:0-50463 GCF_036701245.1 Microcoleus sp. Pol14D4 | reverse complement strand
TTCGGTGCACAGATATAGAGCCTATTGGCGGCTTTTTGTCAAGTACAATTTATACCAAATTAGATGAGCTTACCCTGATGGATGAATTGGCAGGTCGATCGCCCTTCACACCACCCAAACAAACTACTTACTCAATATCGCAGCATCCGTACTGCTAGCAAAAGCCGGACGAATAAACTCCTCCTTCTCTTCCAACGTGATGTAACCCTTATCTACAGCTAGCTGCATCACTTCCTCAAGAAAACCTCTGAGCACATCTAATACTTGAGTGCGATCGAATTAAAAATGCTTTTCCTAGCCAGTGGTAAGTTGGGCGAAGTGAAACCTAGGGTTCGTTACCTCAACCCAACCTACTAATACCAAATCCGGGTTAAATTTACCCTCTATCTCTTAGTCCGCGCAGGCGGACTTTGTGTGTGTAGAAGCGGTTTCAACCGCCGAGATATCTTACGGTGTCGGATTCGGATACTTAGCGTGCACCGCATCGATTTCCGCTATAATCTCCCGATCCAAATTCACCTCCAAACTACCGATATTTTCCTCCAACTGTTCGAGACTTGTTGCACCGATAATAGTGCTAGTTACAAACCAGCGCGATCGCACATACGCCAAAGCCATCTGCGCCGGACTTATCCCATGTTTCCCCGCAATCTCAACATACGCTTTCACCGCATCATTCAGATTAGTTTTATCGTAACGCTGACCAAATCCCGCAAATAAAGCCAACCTAGAATTTTCGGGAATTTCCTTTAAGTATTTACCCGTTAACAGCCCAAACCCCAAAGGACTGTAAGCCATCAATCCCACATTCTTAAAACGGCAAGTTTCTGCTAAATTTAGGTGAAATGTCCGATTGCTCAAACTGAAAGCATTCTGAATCGAGACAACCTTCGGCAAACCGTGTTTTTCAGCCAACGTGCAAAACTCGCAAACTCCCCAAGGCGTCTCGTTACTCAAACCCAAATAGCGGATTTTTCCAGCTTTGATTAAGTCAGCAAATACCTCTAACTGTTCCAAAATCGGTACAGTTTCGTGTTCTTGGGCGATGTCGTAATCCGGCGCGCCAAATAAGGGCACGTAGCGATCGGGCCAGTGGATCTGATAGAGGTCGATGTAGTCAGTTTGCAAGCGCTTCAGGCTGTCATTCAGGGCTTTTTCGACATTTGGGCGATCGATCTGATTTTTCCCTTCCCGAATCCACTTTAATCGAGTGCTTCTGCCCGCTACTTTAGTCGCTATAATGACTTTATCCCGCTGCTGTTTCGCCAACCATTCGCCGATATATTCCTCTGTTTTTCCCTGAGTTTCCGCCTTTCCAGGGACAGGATACATTTCTGCTGTATCGATAAAGTTAATTCCTCTATCGATCGCAAAATCGAGCTGTTGTGCTGCTTCTCCAACGGTGTTCTGCTGGCCGTAAGTCATCGTACCCAAACAGATTTCAGATACTGATAAATCGCTGTCGCCTAGTTTTTTGTATTCCACGAGTTTGATTGCTGGAAAAATATCTGATTCTATATTACAGAAAAACCTTGATTTAATTTACAGATCCAGAAAAGTGCACGAAGCTTTCTCCTCTTAATTCCTCTGCGCTCTCTGCGCCCTCTGCGGTAAAAAAAATCTGCACTTAAATGTTAATATAAATAATTCGTATTCGTCTGATGTATGAGTAGTCGCCCGCCAAAAGTTCCATTTGTCAACCTCTCCCTGCAACACCAACCAATCCAATCTCAAATAACAGAAACAATTGGGAAAATTATCGAGCAAGGAGATTTTATTTTAGGTCAAGCACTGACAGAATTTGAAACAGCATTTGCAGCAGCTTCAGGAGTAAAATACGGCGTAGGAGTGGCTTGCGGAACAGATGCGATCGCTCTGGGACTCCAAGCTTGCGGCATTAATCCGGGTGACGAAATTATCATACCCGCTAACACTTTTATCGCCACCGCGATCGCCGTCCTCCAAGCCAAAGCTATACCTATTCTTGTAGATTGCGACCCGGAAACCGCCCTGATTGACCTGACAGCAGCCGAAACAGCAGTTACCTCGAAAACTAAAGCAATTATCCCCGTACACCTCTACGGTCAAATGGTATCGCCCCGGCAGCTTTTAGATTTTGCGAACCGCCACGATTTAATCATATTTGAAGATGCCGCCCAAGCGCACTTAGCCGAGAGAGAAGGATACCGCGCGGGTTCCATTGGAAAAGCAGCAGCATTCAGCTTTTATCCCAGCAAAAACCTCGGTGCTTTTGGCGACGGCGGGATGTTAATTACTAATGATGCACAACTCGCAGAAAAAATGCGAACTCTCCGCAATTACGGAGCACCCAGCAAATATTTGCACACAGAAATCGGTAGCAACAGCCGCCTCGACAATTTGCAAGCCGCCGTGCTCAATGTTAAATTGCCTTATTTAGAAAAATGGAATCGCGATCGCACCGAGGCCGCCCAACACTACGATACTCTACTAGAACCATTGAAACACAAAGGCATTGTCCCGATCGCCAACCACAGCAGCAGCGGTCATATTTATCACCTCTATGTTATCAAAATTACTGAGGAAAGCTCGTTAGCGAAGCCCGCCCCTACGGGGGCTACGCCAACGAAGAGGATCGACCGCAACACCCTTCAGGAAAAACTCGCCCAACACGGCATTCAAACAGGCATACACTATCCCGTACCTTGTCACCTGCAACCCGCCTACCAAAACTTAGGGAATCGGGGCGACTTCCCCCGCGCAGAAACCCTGTGCGAACAGATTTTATCATTGCCAATGTATCCCGGATTGAGCAATACTCAGATCGAGCAAGTTGTTCGGGCGATCGTACTATCATTGAATTACTAATTGTTCCTAAAACTTATGCGGCAGGTGGTTCAAGCAGTAAGGTGCTGTTGTCACAGCGTTTTTGTGAGGAATTAACAAATCTTTAACTGACAGTTTAAAACCCCAAAGCGTTGCGAATCCAGCGCGGCAATCTTAAAACTTCTCACACCATGCACATCCAGCGCAAAATTCGCATTGTTTTCAAACGATACCTCCTGGGGGAAGGTATCACGGTGCTCCTAGTGCTGCTGTACGCCCCCCTGCTAGTACATTGGTACGACGGCTGGCTGAACAAAAGCATCAGCATCGAACACGAATATTTCAGCCACGGACTAATTGGTTTGCCCTACGCAGCTTATATTGCTTGGATGAACCGAAAGTGCTGGCGCAGCTTGCCCAACTCACCGCATCCTTTGGGAGGCTTTTTGCTGGTACTAGCCACGCTTTTTTATCTAAGTCGCTTGAGCGATTTAGTAAATTTATCCCTGCCCGTAATGCTAGTCAGCATTTGCTTATCTTTAAAAGGAATTCCCGGCTTGCAATTGCAGGCGATGCCACTTTTATTCGTATTTCTGGCATCGCCAAACCACATTCCTTACCTCATAGAACCCTACGCCTTGCCCTTACAGCAATTCATTGCTGAAGCATCAGGCTGGATATTAATTAAGGTTGGTATCCACGTGAGAGTGGAAGAAATTTATCTGTACGTAAACGAGCGCATTGTAGAAGTTGCTCCACACTGTGCAGGCTTAAAAATGCTGTTTACCAGTCTTTACGTCAGCTTAATTCTGCTGGATTGGACGGGAGTTTGGATGTCTCGAAAAAAAAGCCTTTTATTTTTAGTGATTACATCCATTATTAGCATCACTTCCAACATTTTTCGCAACACTGTACTAACTTACTTTCACGGAACCAACAGAGAGGTGCTTTTTACTTGGCTGCACGCCGGATGGGGCGGAGATTTGTATTCTGCTTGTATACTAGGGTTATTGGTACTTATCCTCAACGGGATGGACAAGTATTTCCCAAATCAGTCTGGCAATTAATGAAACAGATGATTTCAGCACAGAAACTACTGCGGCGGTATCAATTATCTAAAATTATGGTACTGGTGTTTTTGCTGGTATTAGTTGGGGCAGTAGCAATTCCCGGCTACGCGACCGGAAGGTGGCCTTGGACAAACCCGCCAACCCTTGCCAACCTCAAGCAATTAAGAAGTGTGCGCCAAAACGGTATAAAAATTCCTGGGTGGCAGGTTATAGCCGTTCAGAATAACGTCCAAATTGGCACTCACAGATGGTTAGTTGAAGAAATTAGAAAGGATAAAACAATTGCCATTTTATTGCTGTTGCCTCAAAATTACCCCAAAAACCAGCCCCAAGTAGAATGGCTAGATATCGATGGATTTCATCAGTGGCAAACCGATTCTCATCGTACTTTGAGCTTTACAGTAAAATTAGCACCAATACCCGACCAGCCACCGCCTACTGTCGAAGCCCGGTTTTTCCGAAGCTGGACTCCCCAACAAACTTTTGCTGTCGCGCAATGGTACGCTTGGCCTAACGGGGGTTCTCCAGCAACCAGCCGCTGGTTTTGGGAAGACAGCATTGCTAGACTGTCGAACCGCCGCGCCTCTTGGGTTGCTGTCAGTATCATCCTTCCCATTCAACCGCAGGACGACATTAAGATAGCTCAACCCTTGCTCGAATCTCTCGGTGAAAGTGTTCAGGCTAAATTAATTACAGAAACTTTTCGGTTTTAGTAAGCAGGTAGGTGCAAATAAATCAGCCTAGGGCGTGGGCCGATTTTGCCAAAATCAACTGCTTCCTAGTAAATATCAGGATTCAACTCGCCCATAAAATATCTTATTGTTTTTTCTCGTCGCTATATTTAGATGAAACTTACAACTCACGTCATTATTCAAAATAATACTTTTTTAAATCCTCTGAAAAGGCGGGGAAAATCCACAATTAAAAATCGCCTCGCTTTTTCCTTGGCAGGCCTGTATTCAACTGCTTGGACTATATCTTTTGCTGCTGTATTCTGGGGTTTTAATAGCAAAATTTTTTCGGAAACGGCTTTAGCTCAATCTGTTGTTCCAAGAGACCAGCGGCTCGTGGCGCCGCCGCCATTGCGGGTCCCGCCACCGCCGCCTGCCAATTTCAACCGGGATATTAACCCAGCTTTTCGGAATCGGCCCTACCGCCTAGGCCCGGGAGACCAGATTGCTGTTCAAGTTCAGCGCTTCCCAGAGCTAGGTTTTACAGGTCCAATCAGCCCTGAAGGCGTAATTGTACTGCCGCTAATCGGAACAGTAAATGTGCGCGGTCTTACTGTCGAAGAATCACAGCAGCGCCTCCGGGAGCGCTTTGGTCAATTTATTAAAAATCCTCAAGTCTCGGCTGCTTTGCTGGTTCAGCGGCCCGTAGTGGTGACGGTGACGGGGGAAGTGGCCAGACCGGGTTTTTATCCGCTGCAAACCCCCCAGCTTCCTGCAGCTCTGGCGGCGGCTGCTGGGACTAATCCTACGGCGGAACTGCGGGCGGTGCGGGTGCGGCGGACTCTGCCGGGAGGTGCTGTGGCGGAGCAAGTTGTTGATATTTTGACACCGCTGCAAACTGGTATTGCTCCGCCGGATTTGCGTTTGGAAGATGGAGATGCGATCGTCGTACCGTATAAACAGGTTACGCCCGATCGTAAATCGGATCAAGATTTAGCATCCAGGTACAGCCTGGCTGCTGCTGCTGTCCCCGTCCAAATCACTGTCACCGGAGAAGTCAGCAAACCGGGTTTTTACACGCTTCCGGCGGGTTCTGGTCGAATTTCGGCTGCTTTGGTGATTGCGGGGGGAGTCACGGGAAAAGCCGATTTGCGCGCGGTACGAGTGCGGCGGACGCTGATGGACGGCTCCTCGGTGGAGGAACCAATCGACCTCTACACTCCCCTAGCAAACGCTAACGATTTGTTCGATTTTCCTTTGGCATCGGGAGATGTGATTGTCATCCCGGAATTGGACGCTAGTACCAAAAACCTAGATTACGACCAAGCTCTTGTTTCGCGGTCTACTCTGATTAAACCCAGGATCTACGTTCGAGTTTTGAGTTACGCTAGTGGTGGTTTGACCTCGTTCTACGTAGAAAATGGCAGCAGGTTTTTGGATGCTCTCAACAACTTGCCTGTTAATCTTGCTAACTTGCGGAAAATAGCCCTGATTCGGTTCGACGAAAAGCAAGGTAGAGCAATCAACCGTTCGATAGATGCTAAAGCTGCTTTGGAGGGCAATGTTTCTCAGAACCCGATGCTCGAAGATAATGATGTGATTGTTATTGGTAGGAATTTGGTAGAGCGCATTGGTTATGTAATCAATACTTTTACTCGACCATTCCGGGATACTTTGGGATTTATTCTGTTCTTTGAGCAGTTGAGAAATGGGGTAACAGATTTGTTCGGTCCGTCACGTAATGATAGGTAGTCATACCATTTTCTATTGGCGACGGGCAATGACTTATGGGATATGAGTTTAGATCGCGAACCTACGGTTGCAGGTTTTTGGGGGATTGGTAGAATTAGTCAGCAGTCATTAGTTATCGTTAACAATTAGCAATCTAAAATCTAAAATCTAAAATCTAAAATCGTCATGACTTTATCAGTTGTCAAACGTTATTTAATTGCTTTCGACCAATACAAGTGGGTGGGACTGGCTACTCTCGCGGTGACTGTGGGGGTGTCGGGAGTAGTGGCCCTGCAGCCAAAGGCAGCGCCAGTTTACGTTGCCATAGGTACGCTGGCCTACGACAGACCGAGCGTGATTTTTTCATCGACTACTACTAAAATTCAACAGGAAGGACAAGAAATAACTAAAGATATGCTGCTGGATACAAGGGTGATTAAACCAGCCGCAGAAAAACTCATCAAACCCCAACAAAAATTAAACCAAGAAGAAGCGGCAAAAAAAGTACAGGCTTTGGCTAAAAAGCTGGCAAAAGATGTGCAAGTAAAGATGCCCACTAAGAATAATGACCCCAGCGCTTTGATTCAAGTATTGTACAAAAATGCCGATCGTAAAAAAGCAGTAGAGGTAGTAGAGACGCTGATGAAGGAAATGGTGGAGTACAGCAAAACATTTAATACTTCTAGACTGCGAGCGACGATCGCCCAAATTAACCAGCGTTTGCCGAAAGTAACTGAGGAACTCCGAGAGACGGAAGCAAAACTTGAAGCCTACGAAAAACGAGAAGGAACTTCAATTTTAGCAGCTCAGAGCGGTGCTTTGCCGCAAGCGATTACCAGCATCCAACAGCAGCAGCGGCAACTCCGCGTGCAGTTGGGAGGAATTGAAGCTCAAATTAACAGTTTGCAGGCTCGCTTGGGATTGAATGTGGAGCAAGCTTACGTCGCTCAAGCACTCTCTGCCGATCCAATTATTGCCCAACTGCGAGTGCAATTGTTTTCGATCGAATCTCAGCTCAAAATTCTCCGCAGCGACTTGCAGGAGGAACACCCGAAAATTGTAGAATTGCTCAAACAAAAACTTGCTTTTGAGCAGCAGTTGCAGCAGCGGCAATCTGAGGTACTCGGCGGTAACGGGGTGGCGGCTCCGCTCAGAAGTGCCGATCGAATTCGGGTAGACTCTTCTTTAGATCCGGCCAGACAGCAGTTAGCTCAAACTTTGATTGCTTTGCAAACGCAGCGGGATACGGTGCAACAGCAACTCCAAGGAATCGAGAAAACTGAAAAAGAATTGCGCCGGGAACACGCGACAATCCCCAACAAGCAGTTAGAACAAGCTAGGTTAGCCCAGCAAGTGGCGTTCAAAAAAGCTCTCTACGACAAGATGCAGTCGGCTTTGGTAGATGCTGAGGCAGCGGTAGCTGAGACAACGGGGAGTTTGAGAATCGCCCAATTGCCGCAAACTGATGACGTTGAGTCAAACAAGAGAGGTTTGCCCGTGATGCTGGCGGTGGGCGGCTTTGTGGGATTGCTGCTGGGCGGGGGGTTGATATTTTTGTTGGGGATGCTCAACGGCAAGTTTTACAGTTGGGAAGAAGTGCGGGCGGCTTTGGTGGAAAAAGAGGTGCCGATATTGGGAGTTTTGCCGGAAGTGACGGTGTTTGATTCCTACGGCGATGAAATGCCTCTGGCCCTGGAGGCAAATTCTCCCTATTTGGAATTTTACGAGCGGTTGCGTACTAATTTGCGCCGGATTGGGAACAAACCGGTGAAGGTGGTGTTGCTGACTTCGGCGGCGCCTTTGGAGGGGAAAAGTTTTAGTGCTTACAATTTGGCAATTGCATCGGCTCGATCGGGTAAGCGGACTTTGCTAATTGAAGCAGATTTGCGATCGGCTTCTAACGTTGAATCTTTGAAAATTGCTGCCGATCCTTTGGCGACGGTGGAACCTTTGCACTATTACGGCAATATTAGCGAGTGCGTCCTTTTGGTTCCCGAGGTAGAGAATCTATACGTTGTGCCGAGTCCCGGCTTTTTGCGGCAAGCCTCCGCCGTACTAGAATCGAGCGAAATGCGGAGATTGTTTGAGGATGTTCGCAACCGCTTTGATTTTGTGGTTGTGGATTCTCCGGCTTTGAGCGAGTGCAACGACGCGCTGACACTGGAACCGTACACGGACGGTATGATTTTGGTGGCGCGGCCTGGTTACACTTTGTCTAGTATGTTGTCTGAGGCTGCGGATCAGTTGCTGGAATCTGAGGAGGACGAGTCGCATAAATCCGGGCCGCGGCTGTTGGGAGCGATTATTAACGGTGCTGATATTCCGGTGAAGTTCCGCAATGATATTGAGGAATTCGAGTTGCCTTTGAGTGCGATCGGCGATCGCGCGATCGAAGTGCGATCGAGGCAATTACCGCAGCAGTCAAAGCCTAAAAATAAGGCTATTAATAGTAAATTGAGATAATTTATCTGGCTTGATTCTTGTCAAGCCATCTTCAATGAAATATGAATATATTGTAGGCGGCGACATAAGCACCTTAAGCTTAAAGCACCGTTAACAGCCAGTCGATTTTAGATTTTAGATTTTAGATTTTAGATTGAAAAACTGACTCCACAGATGAATCTGGGAGTTGGAAGTTCGGTCTAAAATTTTTCACTTGTCAACAGTCAACAGTCAACCGTCAACAGTCAACAGTCAACACTCATTACTTGAAAATGTGTCATCGCACTATTGATTGGATTCCGGGCGTTTCTGGTGTTTACTCTGGATAAACTGTTCCAAATCGGCGATCGCATCTTCAAAATCCGACAAATTAATTTTCGCAGGTCTAGTCTTCTTCGGCAAACTCGAAGACTGACTCGCAGACTTAGCCGGAGGCGGTGGAGATTTAGGTTGTGCCGCTTGAGTGCTGTTCGATTCTATAGAATCGAACAATTCATCCAGGGACTCAAAAAATGATTGAGCCGAGGCCCGGCGTAAATCTTTCTGGTCGTCATCTGTCATAAGCCACTCCATAGACTCTAAAAGTTGCCAATAAACTCTGCCCGCCCCCGGCGCGTGCAGACATGAAAACCCGACTAAAACAAGCAAGCGCACACTATTTAACCGGACGGTGGAATGCCTGCTGCTGAACTTGCTGCCCCATATAAAACCTGCAGCGACCATTGTCAGCCTTCAAACTTATATTTAACTCTACACCCACCTACTGAGTGATTTGAGACGTTGTGTAGACCCAGCTCCAAATCATCGACCCTGAAAAAATCTCAGTTAAGGCTCTTTCGTTGTCTAATTAACCCTAGTCTAGTCGAGAATAAGGAGACAGGACTTATGCAACTATTACCGCTGTTCAAGGGTTGCGATGGCAACGCGCCACCTCGAAAGGACGGAGAGACGGTGTTTTTTGCTTGAGTCCTAAGATTTCAAAGGCATTAGGAGATTTTAAGGTGACTCAGGGATTTGATTACGATTTAGCAATTATCGGCGCTGGCGTGGGCGGACACGGCGCGGCCATACACGCGGTTAGCTGCGGGCTGAAAGTGGCAATTATCGAAGCAGGGGACATGGGGGGGACTTGCGTCAACCGCGGCTGCATTCCCTCGAAGGCGCTGTTGGCGGCTTCCGGGCGGGTGCGAGATTTGCGGAATGCCCACCACCTGAAGACTTTGGGTATTCAATTGGGCAGTGTGGATTTCGATCGCGGGGCGATCGCCAATCACGCTAATACTATTGTTAGCAAACTTCGCGGCGACTTGACCAACAGCCTCAAACGTTTGAATGTCGATGTCATCCAAGGTTGGGGCAAAATTGCCAGTGCTCAAAAAATTACCGTCGAAACAGATAAAGGCGAGAAAACTATTACCGCCAAGGATATTATTCTCGCTCCCGGCTCGGTTCCCTTCGTCCCCCCCGGGATAGAAATTGACGGCAAAACTGTATTTACCAGCGACGATGCTGTCAGGTTGGAATCGCTGCCGAAGTGGATCGCAATTATTGGTAGCGGTTATATCGGTTTGGAGTTTTCTGATATTTACACCGCACTGGGCTGCGAAATTACGATGATTGAAGCTCTAGATCAGTTGATGCCGACTTTTGACCCGGATATTGCTAAGTTGGCAGAACGAGTGTTAATTGCACCCCGCGATATTGAAACAAAAGTAGGTGTTTTGGCGAAGAAGATTACTCCTGGTTCGCCGGTCATTATTGAATTAGCTGATTTCAAAACTAAGGAAGTTGTCGAAGTTTTGGAAGTTGATGCTTGTTTGGTAGCAACTGGCCGAGTTCCTGTCAGTAAGAATTTGGGGTTAGAAACAGTTGGCGTGGAAACGATGCGCGGTTATATCCCAGTTAACGATAAGATGCAGGTTTTGGCGGCGGGAGAACCGGTGCAAAATTTGTGGGCGATCGGCGATGTTAATGGCAAGATGATGTTAGCGCATTCTGCGTCTGCTCAGGGAATTGCCGCAGTAGAAAATATTTGCGGCCGTGCCCGCGAAGTTGACTATTTGAGTATCCCGGCGGCGGCTTTTACTCACCCGGAAATTAGCTATGTGGGGATGACTGAACCTGCTGCCAAAGAGTTAGGAAAAACTGAAGGGTTTGAGGTCGGTTCTGTCAAGAGTTATTTTAAGGGAAATTCTAAGGCTATTGCGGAGGGTGAAACCGACGGTATGGCTAAGGTGATTTACCGGAAAGATACTGGCGAGTTGTTGGGAGTTCACATTTTCGGTTTGCACGCTGCGGATTTGATTCAGGAGGCGGCAAATGCGATCGCCCAGCGCGATTCTGTGAACACTTTAGCATTCCGAGTTCACACTCACCCGACGCTTTCGGAAGTGTTGGATGAGGCGTTTAAACGGGCGGCTGGAGCGGGTAGTCATTAATTTGTAGGGGCTGTTTTCTTGTTTTATATCCCCGACTTGTTGAATAAGTCGGGGATTTCGGTATACTGTTTTAAGGCGGTGGTAGAGTGCCGATCGCATTTTGGGCTAATTCTAGAAATTCTTCAGCTTGGGCGATCGATTCTGCGGCTTGATCGCTCGTAACGGCATCAAGTTCGCCGTAATCTCCAGCATTTCGCAATTCTTGAGATCTGATGAGGTATTGGTGAAACTTAACAGGAACTCTTCCTGTACGAGCAAATTCTCGGCCAAAGGCACTAATGACTGCGGAATGTTTAGAAAAAGATAACCCTTCCCCTTCTAAAAATGCTTCGGCAATATAAAACATGGTGTAGTAGGCGCGAGATGCTGCATAATCCGGGTATTCGCCATCTAACATTAACTTAGCCGCTGAAAGGCTTTGACGAGCTTTTGCGAGTAAGTTTAATTGAGCCGATGTCATATTAAAATTCCCTCTTTACGGATATTTCTGAGCAAAGGGCTTTGATAATTAGTAAATTTTTCTTCATTCATAAACTGGCAGCTAATCACTTCATCATTTTGGAGCGACAAATCTGCTACAATCTGAAGAGTTCTATCAATTTCTTCGCCTGCTTGAACTGGCGCTTTCAGAACTACTAAAACATCTATATCTGAGTCTGGATGTGCATCGCCTCTGGCTTGGGAACCGTAGAGCACCATTTGCGTGAGGCGATCGCCGTAGAGTTGCTCGAAGTGCGATCGAAGTTGCATCAGTATATTTTTAAGCTTATCGTTAATGCTCATATTTGTTATAAATGATTGGAGGGCGATCGGGATTCTTTCGTTATACCAAATATCCCACTCCGATTTTCTCCTACTCACTATAGTTGGTCTTATGAATGGTTGTCAAAGCGGTAAAAATCCCCTATGGTGTTGGAGAAAAAGGATTAGTGATACTCCAAAAAAGAGCGCTCGCGCTCTGAGTAAGGAAAGGGCGATCGTTCCGATATGACAAGCACTTTAGCCACCAGATGATGCACACATAAACACCGTTTCTTTACTACCTCCCTTTTCCCCAGCCATACAACAAGCGAATGTTTGATTACCGTCTTCAGGCTTGGTGGGAGGAAATATATCTACTTTGAAAATGTAATTGTTGGTTTCCTTGGGCAATCCCAGTAGTTCTAGGGAGTCGGTAAACTGAGTATTTTCAGCATAGTAAGCTAGTTGTTTTTTCTGACAAGTATTAACGTAAGTAATGCCCTCTACTTGTTTAGCTTTATTTATAAATTTCAACATACCCCCCATAGATATAGTAGCGAGAATACCTATAATTAGGATAACGACTAACAACTCTACTAGAGTGAAACCTGAGTTTGGCTTGCGATAAAGCCGAGAAAAAATCCTTAAAATATATTTCATTTTACCTTAATTCAACAGTAAAATTAACTAGGCACAAAGAGTTCCTACTGGAAGCCCATGTTCGTAGTAGGAACTTTTTCAGCCTTATAGATATTGGTGTTTATCCTGATTGACTAACAACCATAAGAATGTTAACCGCGACAAGATGAAGGTAAAATTACTGCCAAAACCATCGCCAACGGTAACACTTTGTGTCATAACTCAACCAAACAGACTGGCCCCATACATTGCTACCACCATATCTCCATTGACAAAGCTTATTCGCATCAGGAGGTGTAGGCATACATAGTCTTCCCTGTGCTCGCCAATAATTACAATTGTCTCCTGTCGAAAGGCGACCTAGGTATTCATCTTTTGTAAACCACCCAGCCGATGCTGACTCTGTGTGAGAAAACAGAACTACACTACCAACTAAGGCAGCCATCGCTATTTTACTAAATTGCGCTGGTTTTATCATCAATTATGGTCTCCTATTTAAACAATTAAGCTTTGAACACTTTATATTAATATTATTCAACTAAAATCTTAAAAATGCAAATTACAATATGTCAGAATAAGTAACTAATTTAGTCAGCCCAAAGATCGGCAAATGTCATCTACTATTGCTAATGTCATCAACTGTCAGATATTTGTGATAATATGATATAAATCATTGACAAATCAAAGCAATGGACGTAAAAGATATATTGCAGTTTACTGATAGTCTATTTTTTTCCGAGACGGGTAAACATATAGATCGTCTGCAAGAGACAATTTTGAAAGGAACATGGGAGGGTCAGAAATATAGCGACATTGCAGAAGAAGAACATTGTACCGAAGGTCATGTAAGAAATGTCGCCTCGGAATTATGGCAAATAATTTCTAATGCTTTAGGTCAAGAAGTTAATAAATCTAATTTTCGACGTACATTACAAAAATCTTATTTATCTATTAGTTCATCAACTTTTACAACAGAATTTACAAATGTTAGGAATGTTAATTTTTGTAATGGTAACATACAACAATCAGAAGAAGTTATGAATAATCGATCGCCCGCAGCTCCCCGAAACTCCCCACAAACCCCAACTCAATCCCATCTAGACTTAAGCGACGCACCCAAAATTTTCACCTTTTACGATCGCACATCCGAACTCGCCACCCTCAAACAGTGGATTCTCCACGAAAATACCCGCCTACTCGCCATACTAGGCATAGTCGGCATTGGCAAAACCGCACTCGCCGTACACCTAGTAGAACAAATCAAACATGAATTTGATTTCATCATCTGGCGAAGTCTCGCCACATCTCCACCCCTGTCAATACTTCAAACAAATATAATTCAATTCTTCAGTAGGGGCGGCGCCCCCGTGCCCGCCCCAAATGCCGGTGGCTTGTCTGCCCCAGAGGAAGGGACAACCACGGGGGGATTTCCCCTACTGAACTACTTGCAACAATACCGCTGTCTGCTGATACTCGATGACGTACAAATGATAAATAGCAGCGGACAACTCGCTGGCAATTACCAACCTGGATATGAAGATTACGGCACACTCTTCAGACAGGTAGGAGAATTATCTCACAACAGTTGCTTAATGCTGCTCGGTTCGGAAAAGCCTAGAGAAATCGCCGCATTAGAAGGAAAAAATCAGCCAATTCGCTCATTGCAACTGAATGGTTTAGGTGCTGAAGCGGGGGAAATCCTTAGAGAAAAAGGTTTAACTGAAGATGCAAAATTGTCAGAACTAATTGAACAATACAGAGGCAATCCCTTGTGGTTAAAAATAGTTGCGACAATGATTCAAGATTTATTTAACGGCAGCCAATCGGAATTTTTGTCGGATGATACACTATTTTTAGGTGATTTAGAATCTTTACTGCATCAGCCATTTAATCGCTTATCCGAGTCAGAAAAACAGGTAATGTCATGGCTAGCGAGTGAAACCGCGCCAGTTTCCATCTCAAAAGTGCCAGAGAATCTGCAATTATCTCGATCGCAATTTTTGAAAGTTATGCAATCCTTGGGACGGCGTTCATTAGTTGAAAAAATCCCGGAGGGCGATCGCACATTTTTCACCCTTGAACCCGTACTAAAAGAGTATGTTAAAACTAACTATCCCCGCCCAAACATATAAAAAGAATCCCGATCGCCCTTATAATATTCTTAGTATTGGGAAGCTAAAAACCATGTCACTCACACAAACCTAAGTAACCTATACTGAAGCTCTGGCCAATCTTGATGAACTGTGCGAACAAGTCATCAGCGATCGCGATGCCATCATCATCACCCGCAAAGACGGCGAAAACGTAGCCTTAATTGTCGCTGACGAGTTGGCAAGCTTATTGGAGACATTACACCTGCTGCGATCGCCCAAAAACGCCGATCGCTTGTTAAGTGCCCTGAAACAGGCAAAAGCCAGAACAGCCAAACCTCTGCCTTACTCAAATTAGGCCGATCGCACAGCAGCAGATTCAGCAACAATTTCTTCATCTTTGTCGCTCAAACCAGTTCCAAATTCAGTATATTGTCGCACTTGAGGATGCCTAAAACCCAGTACAATATCTTCTTTAGGAACACCTGCCGCCAGTAAATCAGTCGCCACTCCTTCTTCGGTATCATCATATTGAATCCAAATTTTATCGCCGATTAAATCAAGGTGGATTGGTGTGGCGTGAAGGTACTGGTTCTCATTCCAACCAATATCCAAAACTAAATATCCTCCTCGTTCATCATCAAATAACATTTGAGAATGATAGCCATCAGGTATAGTATTGCGGAAGTTAGCGTGTTCTTGAAGTATGGTTTTGATAATTTCTTGGTATCTCAATCGGGTATCCATTGAAGTATTGCCTCACTTTTTTATCAAAAACAATCAGTTTAACTGTCTGATTTTTAAATAACACTTCCCCTAATTCTATAGAAAATACACTATTAAAAACCTCCTCAGAAATAGCAAGATATAGTTTTCTATCGCTCTGCATTTCATTAAGCACATGGCGGTAAAGAACGTACTGTCCCAAAGCCTGTTCCAAATCTTTTACATCCGAGCGTCCCACAAAACTCTTAACCTCAAAAACAATTTTTTTTGTTCCTTTTTCCGCATTAATTAGACGCTCTGCACCCAAGTCTGCAGATAAACGCTTGCGACCAATTTGCATGGGAAATGGATCGTGAGTAATTGTCCAGCCATCCTTTTCTAAGGCACGCTTAACTGTATCGTGATATATATCTTTAGCTGGCACGCATTAGCTCTCAGGCTAGGAGGATTTACTGTAACCATTATATAATACGTTGAAACTTGTTACGATCGCCCTTTATCCCCCTATCATGCTTCAAATCCGCCGCCGTCCCCCCAGCACATCAGTCTCCGTACTCTATCTCAGCTACCAAATCGCCGTACCCGACGCCGAACCCCAGCACATCCTCGAAGAAATCGTCTGGGAAAAAGAAGCTGAAGTGGCCCAAAAGCGCGATCGCACCCCGTTAGCAGATCTTCACAAAAAACTCCCGTTTGCACCGCCAACCCGCGACTTTCTTGCCGCCCTTAAAAACGGTAAAACCACACCCGCTATCATCGCCGAAGTTAAAAAAGCTTCCCCCAGTAAAGGCGTAATTCGCGAAGATTTTGACCCGGTGGCGATCGCCCTAGCTTACCAACAAAACGGCGCTAGCTGCATCTCCGTACTCACCGATGAAAAGTTCTTTCAAGGCAGTTTCGACAACCTCGCTAAAATCCGTGCGGCCGTCGATTTACCCTTACTTTGCAAAGAGTTTATTATCTATCCCTACCAAATTTATCTCGCCCGCATTCACGGTGCCGATGCTGTTTTGTTAATCGCCGCTATTCTATCTGACAAAGACTTACAATACTTTGTAAAAATTGTCAAGACTTTGGGCATGACAGCTTTAATCGAAGTTCACACTCTCGAAGAACTCGATCGGGTATTAACCCTAGAAGGCGTCAACCTGATCGGGATCAACAACCGCAACCTAGCAGACTTTTCCGTCAGCCTAGAAACTACCACTCAACTATTAGCCTCCCGCCAAACCGAAATCCAAGAAAAAGGCATCCTCATCGTCAGCGAGTCAGGAATCCACACTCCCGACGACCTAGCTAAACTTGCCAGCGCCGGAGCAGAAGCCGTTCTCATTGGCGAATCTCTGGTCAAGCAGCCCGATCCGGGTGCGGCTTTAGCCTCCCTTGCCGATCGCCCTCCCAGCCTGTGAAAGGCGAGACCGCTTGACAAACCACCCTTAATTCTGATAAAAAATGATTAAGTAGGTAAATAATGAGAATTTCTAGCCTGCATCGACTCAAGCGCTACTGTAAAAAAGAAATAGCACTGAAAGCTATATTGCATAGAAATATTTTGCCAGAAAGCAATTAAATCTATTCTGTAAGCCTGTCGATCGCAAGATTTAGCGTGTGCAACGCCCCCAGCCCCGAATATTCGATCGGCAAAGCAGGGGTTGCTGTACGGTTAGAAAACAAATAAAAAATCGGGCATCTAATGTTCACCTGTGATGCCTCATGCAATTGCTATGGGGTGTCGGTTCGCTGAGGTATATTAGCTTTCATGGAGCCAATCCCCCTTCCTTCGTACATTCATTATGAATTGCTACTTCAATTGTTAGAACGCAAAACGATGTTTGCTGTCAGTCCACAATCGCCGCAGCAGCAACAAGTGCACCAACTTATTATTACACTGCGTAAAGCCCTTGCCATTCAAAAGCAATTAGAACAAAGCTGCGAGCGATCGAACATAGCGGTAGAACACCGCTGGGCTCTAAATGAAATTAACCACAAGGGAGTTAAAAGTTAAAAAAGTTAGAGTAGCGACGTGACGTATCGTATTTGATTTATTCTATATAACTCCCACAGAAAAACTTAGGACAATATCATGGACAACAAATTAATGCTGATGATTCCCGGCCCGACGCCGGTACCTGAAGCGGCCTTGTTAGCGATGGCAAAACACCCGATGGGCCACCGCAGCAAGGAATTTGACGGGATTTTTGCAGAATGTACCGAAAATTTGAAATGGCTGCACCAAACTAAAAGTGACGTGCTGAGTTTAACCGTTTCCGGTACCGGGGCGATGGAAGCTGGGATAATTAATTTCTTGAGTGCGGGCGATCGAGTTTTAGTCGGATGCAACGGCAAATTTGGCGAACGTTGGGCTGAAGTCGCCGAAGCTTACGGTTTAAACGCCGAAATTATTAAAGCTGAGTGGGGCCAACCTTTAGACCCGGAACACTTCCGCGAAAAACTCGAAGCAGATACAGAGAAGCAAATCAAAGCTGTCATCATCACCCACTCGGAAACCTCCACCGGCGTCCTCAACGACCTCGAAACCATCAACCGCCACGTTAAGGCCCACGGTGAAGCTTTAATTATGGTCGATGCTGTCACTAGCTTAGGCGCTGTCAATATTCCGATGGACGCTTGGGGCATCGATGTCATTGCTTCGGGTTCTCAGAAAGCTTACATGATTCCCCCAGGTTTGGGTTTTGTGGCCGTCAGTCCCAAAGCTTGGGAAGCTTACAAAACTGCGAAACTGCCCCGCTATTATTTGGATTTGGGCAAATATAGCAAAGACGCTGCCAAAAATACCACTCCTTTTACTCCCCCTGTCAATATGTTTTTTGCCCTGCAAGCATCGCTGCAGATGATGAAAACAGAAGGGTTGGAAAATGTTTTCGCGCGGCACAAACGCTTGATGACAACTACTCGCGCTGCTGTAAAAGCTTTAGGTTTGCCCTTGTTTGCTGCTGACGATGCCGCCAGCCCTGCGATTACTTCGGTTATGCCGCCAGCATCCGTAGATGCTCAAAAAGTGCGGACTTTGATGAGAAAGAGATTTGACATTGCTCTCGCCGACGGACAAGACCATTTGAAAGGTAAAATCTTCCGAATCGGTCATTTGGGCTTTGTGTGCGATCGCGATATTCTAGCAGCAATTTCCTCTTTAGAAGTCGTGTTGCGGGAATTGGGCCATGAAGGCTACACTCCGGGTGCCGGCGTTGCCGCTGCTGCCAAGTTCTTGGCTGAATCCTAATCTCAGTTGTTAAAGGATTTTGGATTTTTGATACTCTCTAAAATCTAAAATCCTTTTAATATGCTTCGGATAACCAATCAAAGATTTTATCCAACTGTTCGAGAGTGACTAAACCGTATTGCCACAGAACCATCGGCAAGGAATTCGGGTCTTTATCGCGCTGCCGCTGTTTGTTATCGCCGACACGTTCGGCGACAGCAATTGACGCGGGGGAAATTGCCAAATCTTCTTGTAAAAATCGAATTAATCGAGTGTATTTAGCGGGTGCCATGTGATTTCACCTCTAAGTATAGGACACCATTTTCTGATGTGAACCTGATGTTTTTGATGAGTAATAAGCCAGTTTTAAATTTGTCTTGTTACCGTCGATAGCTTTTAAAACGCTATTAGCGGTTGAACTGCCAAACGTAATGCTGAGTGCAAGCGCACAAGCTAACCTTTCCCAAAAAGTGAAAGGTTTTGCAATTTTGCTGATGTCGGCCCGATCGACTTGCGATCGCGATCGAACTTAAACTGAATACCTCGGCATCTTTGCAGCGCGAATCAGAATTTATTCTGCTACCTAAAACTACTAAACCAGGTTCAGAGTTTAACTTCATCTGCCGAAATGCAGAATCCGCAAATCTACTTCGGCAAAATTAGTTAGATATTTCGATCAAACCCGAAACTGCTACCAGAAGTTAAGTTTGCCAATTACCGCCAATTAACTTGGCTCGTAGCATATTACTTTAGATAGGTTTAGTAGATTTACCTCGAGCGCCAGAACTTCCAGAGAATTTCTTTTCGTGTTGCTACACCTTGAGGCTGAGTATCGTCTCTCAGGATTGGTAACGAGTCGCTGACTCGTCTCATACCTGCGACCAACAATCTACAGCTTCCGGAAACAAGCTCAAGTCCTGACTGGCTGAGATCGACATCGTAGCAAATCTTTTGGTGTTTGTACTGAATCTTACATTAATATTCTAATAGATTTTATCAATTTTTGTAAAGTTTCTAAATTTTCGCCGGTATTCCGAAGGCACAAGGCAGTTCGGGAACGGATGTAACGGATGCTAAAAAGAAGCAAGAAGGAAACCGGGGGATTGTTTATTGAGGGAGGTTTTCGTTAAAAAACTCAATTTCAATACGATCGCCCACTTTGACACCAAGTTCAGCAGCACGCCCACCCCGGAGCTCAATCACTCGATCGACAGCAGTATCGGGCCCGTAGGTAGGACAAGGATCTGCTGTACAAGGAGGTGCAGAAACTTCTATCGCCTCAACCACCCCATCCCGGATAAAAATCATATCCAGAGAAATCTTGCAATTTTTCATCCAAAAATTGACCCCCCGCGCCGGTTTAAACTCAAACAGCATTCCTCTGTCATCCGGCAAAGAAGTTCTGTACATTAAACCCATAGCCTGCTGTTCCACTGTTTTCGCCACTTCGAGTTCGATTGGGCGATCGCCTATCCGAGCTCTAGCAGAAACAGGCAGCAGTTGACCCGATGTTTTCGCCGTCGGAGACCGATCCGCCAAAATACCAGTAGCACCAGCATTGGCGATGGGTAAAGTCGGCGAACATCCCAGCAAAAATATACTTACTCCAATACCGAGCAAAGTAGCTAAATAATTCATATTGATTTTAGATTTTAGATTGGTAATTGACCATTGGACATTGGAACTAGCCAACAGTCAACAGTCAACAGTCAACTGACTACTTCAAGCTTCTCGCATCACATAGCCAACACCGCGCACCGTCTGAATCAAGCGCTTTTCGCCCTCATCTTCAATTTTGAGTCGCAGATAGCGGATGTAAACCTCAATTACATTCGACTCGCCCAGAAAGTCGTAACCCCAAACATTTTCGAGAATTTGTTCCCTAGTCAAAACCTCACGGGGGTGTTCCATTAAATACTTTAGCAGCTCAAATTCTTTCATCGTCAGGTCGATCGCCCGTCCATTCCGCAGGGCCCGTCTAGAGGCCAAATCCAAAACTAAATCGCCAAACCTCAATTGTTCGTTGCTGGTGTTATCCGGCTGCAAATACAAGCGCACCAACTGCAAAAACTCCTCAGTGCGGTAAGGTTTCAGAAAATAATCATCCGCCCCAGCTTCCAGACAAGCTACGCGATCGTCAACTGTATCACGACCGACAAGTAGCAGCACCGGCACCCGATTGCCAATACTTCTGAGGTAAGAACACAGTGACAGCCCCGACTCAGGGCCAAGTATGCGATCGATTACAATCAAAGCTGGCTGCAATTCATGAGCTAAATGTTGGCCGGTGGCGGTATTAGAAGCCACTACCGGTTCGTAGCCGGAGGATTTTAAGTCGAGACTCAAGTGTCCGGCGAGAACTTCGTCGGTTTCAACTAGCAGGACACAGGGATTGCGATCGAGAGTAATTGCAGCCATTGAATTGACCGATGTAGATCATAACTGTTCTAGCACGTTTGAGGGTTGTTGGTTATTGGGTATTGGTTATTGGTTATTGGTTATTGGTTCGTTCCAATGCTTTTGGCGCCATACCGCATACCTCATACCTCATACCCCATACCCAAGTAACAAATAACAAATAACAAATAACAAATTTTAATTATGACCATCATTGTATTCGGCAGTATCAACATCGACCTAGCAGCAAAAACTCCCCGGTTGCCGCAGCCAGGGGAAACTATAATCGGTAGCAATTTTTTCACAGCAGGCGGCGGCAAAGGAGCAAATCAAGCCGTCGCCGCCGCCCGTCTCGGCACTTCCACCCACATCATCGGTCGCGTCGGTAACGATAAATTTGCTGAAGAATTATTGACAAATCTACAATCTTATGGTGTAAATACAGACAATGTATTAATAGACCAAAACACTCATTCAGGAGTGGCAATTATCGCCGTAGACGAGACAGGTCAAAATAATATTATTGTGATTCCGGGCGCGAACAATAATGTCGGTAAAGCAGATATAGAACGTCTCCAAAAACTGTTAACAGCAGCTACATCTTTGCTGTTACAGTTAGAAATTCCCCTGGAAGTTGTCCAAAAAGCTGCGAAAGCTGCTCGTCAAGCGGGGGTGCGAATTATTCTCGATCCAGCACCGGCTAGGGCGGATTTGCCGCTCGAACTTTATCCGCTAATTGACATTATCACGCCGAATGAAGTGGAAGCCAGCCAGTTAGCCGGTTTTCGGGTGAATGACACGGAAACAGCGATTGTAGCTGCCAAACACTTGCAGGAGCGTGGCGTCAAGAATGTTATTGTCAAATTGGGCGTTCGCGGGGCTGTTGCTGTTACGGCGGATGAAACGTTTTTTGTACCGGCTTTTGCTGTGGAGGCGATCGACACTGTGGCTGCTGGCGATGCTTTTAACGGCGGTTTGGCATCTGCATTAGATGCCGGTCTGTCCTTGCCGGAAGCGGTACGGTGGGGCGCAGCAGCGGGCGCTCTGTGCACAACTAAAGTGGGTGCTCAAGGTGCTATGCCCGATCGGGCAACTTTTGATAAATTTTTGCAGAATTTAATTTAAATTTATGAGAAGGAGTCAGAAGACAGAATTAAGAATTCAGAATTCCCCAGGCATGAAGTCAGGGGTTCCGGTAAGGAAATATTTTTTTATTGTCTCATATTAAAATCGGAGGCTTTAAACCTCGATTATCCATCCTGTCCCACAGAACCCATTCTTGATTCTGGGTTCTGAATTGTGAATTTTTCTTTGGTAAGGTGCGCCGAAGAGCACCCTACGTTAACTTTCCAAACGCGCATTACTGGAACTTGTAAGGTGCGCCGCATAGCACCCTACTTGTCTACTTTTCTGGCCGCTGAATAATTGTTTCAGCTACCCGCCGCTTGACTTTTGGATCGATACCAATCAGCCGCACGTATTCGCCGCCGTGTTCCGCCAAACAAGTTTCTAAAGATGCAACCACATCTTTTTCCTGTGCACTGTTAATCGTCGCGCAACTTTGCCAAGAACCAGTCTTAAATCGGCGATTATCTGCATATTCCATGCCAATTTTGCAGCCTCTTGCTAACAACTGCTTTACTTGTTCCAATACCTCAGAACTCAGCCGCGCTGCATGACCGTTACCACCTTCAGAACTTGGCTCAACGTAAGCCTTATAATATTTGGAGGACGGGTCGTTTAATTGACTTTGCGTGGGCGCCGCAGCAGGGGCATTGGGGGTTCCTTGAACGTTAAACAGGCGCGATTGGTTGTATTCATCTACTAAGCGCATTTCCTTAATCCGCTTTTGTTGACCCACCATCAAACTGCCCATTTCTATTAAATGAGCGAGGCTGAAATCTGGGTTATGGAAATCGGGCGCTGCTTCCAAAGTGTTTACCAAACGCTTGGAAACTCGCTCGATTCCTACTTTGTGAATGAATTCGCGAATTTGTTCGTCGTAAATGCGCGATCGCAAAGCGCTAAAAAAGTCGATCGCCTGATCGGCAAAATTATCGACTAACGCCACAATATCGTTTTTTGACAATTTGTCAGACTCAAAAATTCCCCCAACAATGCCAATTTTATCATCGCGGCTGGGTTCCCAATAAAACTTTTCCATCCGCCCGTCGCGAATCAGCGGCGCGTACAGCGTAGAAAAATCATTTCCGGTGACAATAATCGGCACTCGGTGCAGCGGCGTGCTGTCATAACTTCCTGGTAACTGCACGTTAGTTGGATTATCAGCAATATTCATCAGAGTCGCATTGACCATCTGAGTATTGACAGTATATTGAGTAGTAGTATCGAACCTGCCAGCACCAGCATCCAAATCGTTAATAAAGATGGCGCACATCTCGCCCCGCACCCTAATTTGCTCCGCAGCTTCCCGGTAGCGCAAGCGAATTAAACGCGCCGGATCTCCTGCATCCGGGCTTTCTAATTCCCCACCAGATATCATCACCGGTTCAAAGCCCATTCGCCGAAAAACCAGTTCGGTTTGAAAAGTTTTGCCTTCTCCTTTGCGGCCGTGAATTCCCAAAATTAGGGGAACTCTTACCCCGGGCAAATTTAAAAAGTTCTTAGTGACGTGCACCGCAACTTTATCGAGAAAGTTAGGAGAAATGTAATAACTCATCAGTAGATTTGTGAGGGATTAATTGAGGTTACTGTTATGATTTTATGACAAAACTAACAGCCTGCACCGCTAACCTGGATTTTTACCGTACAATCGAGGTCTGCATATTATGTGTTAAGGAGCGATTCGTGAGTCCAGAAACCTTACTAAAAGAACCAAGCGTGCAAGCCGAAGCCAGTCCCTTCAGTTCTGAAAGCTTCGACAGCTATGTAATGACGACTTACGGGCGTTTTGCGATCGCCCTAGAACGGGGCCTGGGCTGCCGCGTTTGGGATACCGAGGGCCGCGAATATCTCGATTTTGTGGCCGGTATTGCTACCTGCACTCTGGGACACGCACACCCGGCAATGATTGCAGCGGTAACTCAGCAAATTCAAACCCTACACCACGTTTCTAACCTTTATTACATCCCCGTACAGGGCGAGCTGGCAAAGTGGCTTGTAGACCATTCCTGCGCGGACAGAGCCTTCTTTTGCAACTCCGGCGCGGAAGCTAATGAAGCGGCAATTAAACTCGCCCGCAAGTACGCCCACGAAAAATTAAATATCTCGAATCCGACAATTATTACCGCTGTTGCGAGTTTCCACGGGCGGACTTTGGCGACAATTACCGCAACGGGACAGCCTAAATACCAAAAGGGTTTTAGCCCCTTGGTTCCCGGATTTCACTATGTGCCCTACAACGATATTAGTGCGATCGAAACGGCGATCGAGCAACTCGACAAAGACGAACGCCAAGTAGCTGCAATTATGTTGGAAGCGCTGCAAGGCGAAGGCGGAGTTCGGCCCGGAGATATCCCCTACTTCCAGCGCATTCGGGAAATTTGCGACGAAAAAGGCATTTTGCTGATTCTCGACGAAGTGCAAGTCGGGATGGGACGCAGCGGCAAATACTGGGGCTACGAAAACCTCGGCATTGAACCGGATATCTTTACCTCTGCCAAAGGATTGGGCGGCGGTATCCCGATCGGCGCTATGCTGTGCAAATCTGCCTGCGATGTATTTGAACCGGGAAGTCACGCCAGCACTTTCGGCGGCAATCCTTTTGCTTGCGCTGTAGCTTTGTGCGTTTGCCAAACTTTGGAACGGGAAAACCTTCTGGAAAACGTGCAGCAGCGCGGGGAACAGTTGAAAGCAGGGCTCAACAAGTTGGCGGCCGCATATCCGCATTTAATTGCCGAAGTGCGCGGCTGGGGTTTGATTGTCGGGATGGAATTGCAAGCTGATATCGAACTTACATCCGCTGATATTGTCAAATCTGCGATCGCCGCAGGAGTTTTGTTGGTTCCAGCAGGGCCGAAAGTGCTGAGGTTTGTCCCGCCGCTGATTGTCACCTCCGCTGAAGTCGATCGAGCTTTAGAAGCAGTAGAAAGTGCGATCGTTTCCTTGGGAAATACTCTAGCTTAGTTAGTTTTCTCACCCGGAGTGGGGTTAAAACCCCCCTCTTATCGCTTACAGCGGCTTGCAGTCGCGTAGGTACAACCAGAGGAAAAAAAAACCTCTCGCATGATAGAAGTACCTATGCAAGTTACAATCCGCTGTAATCTCTCAACAATTTAGCTGGTAGCCGAAAATAATTGTGGAACAGCAACTGCCTCAACGGAAATAGCATTAGCTAAAGCTTGCTCTAGTTCGGGGCCTTTTGACAATGTTTCTGTCAAATAAGCAAACGCTTGATTCTGTAATGATAATAAAGCTTCTAAGGAATCTATTGGCATCTTACCAGTTTCTTTTTTAGCTTTATAGTAATCAATAGCCATGCCACCCACTAACATAAATACGGACAAATTTTTAAGTGGTGTTACTAGCAGCGAAATTCTTACATCGGGTGAACCAATCAAGACTGCCATCTCCAAACGATCAGCCATTTGTTTGGTAAAGGCAGCACCTAAAATGAATAAAATATCACCTTCACCGCTTTCCATACCATAAATAAGAGAAATTTGGTAAATCATCTCTACCAGCAAGCTATTGGTATCAAAAAAATTAACTAGACGACTATTGAGTAATTGATGCAGAGTTTCAAATCCTTTATTCCCTGCAATAAAATCACTAATTTCTTGGGGAAGCTTACCTGCACAACTTCTACTTAAGCCTTGTATAAAACCGGTAATGCTTGTATACACAGCCTTCTCTAAAACCAGGCGTCCTGCAAGTTGATAATTGGTTTCATCAGGATAGTCAATTCTTAACTGATCTACTATTTTATTAGATGTACTAAAGTGAACTTTTTCACCTTTAATTAGTGTGGTCAAAACTCTTTCTTTCCAAACTTTACTCCATAATTCAACCGTTTTCAATATTTCATCTTTAACTGAAATTCCTAACTGTGGTATGGCTTCTAGCAAACTAACAACCACTTTATATGGGAAAGATAGAGGATCTACGACAAGTTTTGCTCCAAATTCAAGCCCACTAATAATTGTTTGTATAAAAATTGATATGTCTGCGATGTTGACGCTTTGGGTTTCAACAATTTGTTTATGCTCTTTGACAATTTCTGTCAATGTATTCACATCATCTTTGGCTTCTTTTTGAGCTTCTTTTTCGACTTTGAAGGAGGAGACAGATCCGTATAAAGATTCTTCGGGAACCCATTGACCTATTGTTTTTCCATTAAGCAGAAAACAAATGCGTCGCCGATCAACATACGTAGCTATTGCGAGAACTTGTCCCTCTTCCACTCGTTCTCCAAAGTAACAGCTAGTCGCTTTCCATAAATCTTTTTCTGTGCTCATTGCAAATTCTCCTGCCTATATTAAGATTGGTCAAGTATTTGGGCGATACAAACTTACAGCAAATTCCTGATTTATAAGTCATACACTAGAAGCTGGGTTTCTTGATGAAGCCCAGCTTCTTTGTATTTGCGTGGCTGCAAGCCGATGTAAGTCCTTTGAAGACGACTATATTTAGACCTATTGTAAAACTATATCAACCTAATTAGCAGGATGTAGACAAAAACAGAAGCTAACATGGCGTCAAACCCAGAGCTAGAAAGACTTTTAGCTCGAATAGGCATAAGTCTAGTATGTACACAGATTTCAGGCGTTTTTAGGTCATCAACCTGTTTTGCTTGTCCAGAGAGGTTTTCAGCCCCTAAAGGGGCTAGAAAATGTCTAAGTCCCGTTAGTCCTTGTCAAGCAGACAAAAATTTGTGTCGCAGCGAGTTCAATTGGTTGGATATTTTGCTAAGAGAGTTATTTGATCATCAACTCTTCTTGATTCATGCTTCAAAATGTGTAGTCAGTTATACTAACCAGGGGGTTAGGCTAGTGATCCCTGAATATTACTACTCATTTAGGTTAAACGAGTCACAGCTACCATTGATTTTAGGCAGAAAGCAGGGTAAATAGAATTAGGGATTGAAATTTCCCGATTTCTGGATTTAATTGGCTGCACGGGGGGCACTAATCCTATCGTTAATAGTTCGGCGGAATGCACGATGGATGAACAGCGTCGCAAAACTGATGTTAATATGCTCCAAGCGCTGCTGGAAAATCCTGGGGACTCAGGAATAGATTTGATTTTGAGGACGAACCCAAAGTCGATCGACTTTGGGTTCGTGCAAACGCTTTATTTGGAAGAAGTGGTACTGACGCGAGAAAGCTTGCTGAAAGCTGCAAAATTTTTCCAAAGGGCGATCGCACCTTTAGAGTCTGCAAAAGGCAATTATAAATTGCCCGCAACCGGGGCAGCATATCTGGCTTTTTTAGCAGAAGTATTGCAAGCAGTCGCGCGCGGTGCTGATTCGCAGCACCTGTACTCGCTGCTGAGAAACAATTTAGACAAACTCGACCAGAATTTCGCAGAACTGCTGCGCCACTGGGCTAATTTGGTGTTCTCTGCTGCCAAAGAATCTGAGACTAGGCGCATTGCAGCCTTAATCGGCAATCTGAGCAACAAAATTGGGCGGTTTCCCCTCGGCAGCAAAGCTCATAACTTGGAAATCGAAATTGCAGGTTACGAAACAGTTGCTAAGGTGTTTACCCGCAAAGAGTTTCCCCAAGAATGGGCGGTGATGCAAAACAATCTGGGCAACGCTTACACCGATCGTCCCAAAGGTGATAAGGCTCAAAATATCGAACAGGCGATCGCTTGCTTTGAAAATGCCCTACAAGTACGCACGCCCGAACAGTACCCGGAACAGTGGGCGACGCTGCAAAACAATCTGGGCAACGCTTACAGCGAGCGTCTCAGGGGAGATCCGGCAGACAATCTAGAACACGCGATCGCCTGCTATCAAAACGCGCTGCTAGTTCGCAGCCGCGAGGCTTTCGGCCAAGAGTGGGCGAGCACTCAAAACAATCTCGGCCGTGCTTACAGTCGGCGGCTGCGGGGCAACCGATCTGAAAATCTGGAACTGGCAGTCGCTTGCTACCACAATGCTTTGCAAGTCTACAACCGCAAGGTGTTTCCCCGGCGTTGGGCTACAACTCAAAATAATTTGGCAAATGCTTACTGCGAGTTGCTGCGGGGCAACCGAGCTGAAAATCTCGAATACGCGGTTACGTGCTATCAGAGAGCTTTGCAGGTGCGGACTCGGGAAGCTTTTCCGCAGCAGTGGGCGACGACTCAAAGGAATTTGGGCCGGGTGTTTGTCGATCGCATTAAAGGCGATCCGGTGGAAAATTTGGAAATGGCGATCGCTTGCTATCAAAATGCTTTACAAGTCTACACCCGCATCAAATTTCCCGAAGCCTGGGCTTCGATCCAAACTTACCTCGGTAGGATCTACAGTCGGCGGGTGAAAGGGGAAAAAGCCGAAAATATGGAAATGGCGATCGCCTGCTATCAAAATGCTTTGCTGTTTTGCAACCGCCAAAAATCTCCCGAACGCTGGGCAATGCTGTGTGCTTACCTCGGCCGCGCTTTCTGCGAACACGTGAAAGGGGAAAAAAACCGCAACCTCAAAAGCGCGATCGCCTGCTATCAAAATGCGGGCGAAGTCTACACCAGGCAGGCCTATCCCAACCGCTGGGCAATGCTGCAAATTTATCTCGGCAGAGCTTACTCGCAACTGACGGAGGCGGAAAATGTGTCCCACATGGAAAGCGCGATCGGCTGCTATCACAGCGCCTGTCAAGTCTACACTCGCGAAACCTATCCCCACCGCTGGGCTGAAATTTTATTTTATTTGGGTCAAGCTTACCGAGTTCGAGGCGACTTGCTTCGCGCCTACGGGGTTTTTAGTGCTGCTGTCGATACTGTTGAATTCTTGCGTTGCGAAGTTGGGGCTGATACAGTCGATTTTGGCGATTCCCTACGGGATAGCTACGCTTCACGGACGAGTACCGAAAAAGTCAAATTAACCCGCACTTGGGCGGGACTCTATAAATGCCTGGTGCAAGTTTGCTTGGAACTCGGCGCTAGCCAACCTGAATATTACGCTAAGGCTCTGGAATACGCCGAACGCCACAAAAATCGGAATTTGGTAGAAATGCTGGTTAAATGCCACTTGACTCCGAAAGCCGAAATTCCAGCAGCGGTGCGAAGCGAGTTGGAGTCGCTGCGACTGGAAATAGCGGGGGAACAGCGGCACCAAGAACAGGGAGAACCTGAGACGAACACGACCTTGATTTCTGAGGGCGATAGCCAAGGTTTGAACAGCGGTTCTCTGATGCCGAACTCGGACTTCATGCACTTAAATCAATTGTGGAAGCAGTTTGATAGGTTGATTGCGCGGGAGGTGCAGGCAAACGATCCTTTCTTCAGCCTAGCTCACAAAGTTGAACCGATCGCTTTCGAGCAAATTCGCCAATTGTTGCCTGATGACAATTGCGCTGCTGTGGTGTGGGCGAGTTTAGGGGAGTTGCTGGTTGCTTTTGTGGTGGTAAAGAGTGCACAATATCCCGCCGTTCACCTGTGTTCCCCGCAAAATGCTTTGGCTGCCGAAACTTGGGGCCAGGAGTACCTCAGCGCTTATTCTGAACAAAAAGGTCGCTGGATCAATCATCTCCCGGCTCGCCTCAAACGCTTGGCTGCGATACTGGAAATCGATCGAGTGGTGGCGCTGATTCCGGAGAATTGCGATCGGCTGATTTTTGTGCCGCACCGATTTTTGCACGCTTTGCCACTCCACGCTTTGCCTTTGGCGGGGAGAGACGGGTTTGAGGAGGATGGGGGAATTTTTAGGTCTGGGTGGAGCGATCGCAGCGGTTTTGATGTGGAAACCTACAGCCTTTCGGATTTTTCTCAAAGTTCGTCTTTTGGCGACGTTGCAGCGCCTGCTGCTTATTTGAGCGATCGATTTGTCGGAGGAATTCGCTATGCTCCTAGCTGTCAGTTATTGCTGTTGAGACAAAGTGCACGCGGAGCGGCTATCGGTCGGTACAGACCAGGTTTGCAGCACCTTTTAGCAATCCCAACTTTCACCAGAGATGCGTTCTACAGCAACATTGAAATCGGCAATATTTCCCAGTATTTTGCAAGTACAGAAGTTGTGCGCCATAAGCCGGCAATTAAAGAGGCTTTTTCCAAAGAAATGTCTGCTAATAATGGAAATTTGCCTCAGCAAATAGGGCAGTTGCCGCAGAAAAAATGCGCTCATTTTGCTTGTTTGAGTTTGCTTAATTTGGCTTGGCCTCTGAAATCCGCCGTGTTTTTGAGGAATGATTCTCTGAGTTTAGAGGAAATTTTTAATCTGGATTTGCGGCAATATTTTTTAGTTACTTTATCGGGTTGCGAAATTGCCGCCGGCGGAGTTAGCGGTGCTGGAGGAGATTTTGTGGGCTTGTCGGCGGGTTTGTTGTATGCTGGCACCTCTAGTGTGGTTAGCAGTCTTTGGAAGGTGAACGATGTTTCTACGCTGCTGCTGACGAGCAAGTTTTATGAAAATCTGGGACGGTTTTCTCGGTTGCAGGTGGGAGATGTAGCGATCGCGCTGGGAGACGCTCAAAGGTGGCTGCGGGATTTGACTGGCGAGGAATTGGAGGTGCTGCTGGCGGATTTTCAACCTCAAATTTCGCAAATGTTCGATCGGCTTTCTCAAAGTTCTCGCCTGATTGCGGAGGCTTCTTTGCAGCAAATTCGCAACCGCAAACCCTATCCTTTTGCCAATCCTTATTATTGGGCGGCTTTTACTGCGGCTGGGGTTTAGTGATTAGTCATTAGTCAACAGTCAACAGTCAACAGTCTTTTAAAAACCCGAAACTGACAACTTATTTAAAATTGTCAGTTTCGGGTAAAAATTCAACAAATTACAGCAAAAGTTTAGGATTTTTTGCCTAAAATTTGTTCTTTCAAGGCTTGAATTTCTTGACCTAATTGTTGCCGATTGGACGATCGCAGCAAATAGCGGTAGACAAACCACACGGTGTATCCGATACCAATTAGCTCGAATGTGGGTGCTAGCAGGGGGATGTCGTTGAGTTCGTCTATTACGCCCAAAAGCACTTTCAAAGAGACAATCGAGGCTACAATTACACCGATAACAGTCAGGGGACTTTTGTACTGCTCGTAAAAGCTGCCGATGTAAGCGGGAAACTCGGACAAAATTGCTATAATTTGTTCTTTGATCTGCTGGGCCTGACTTGGCGGTTCTTCGGTAATTATGACTTTTGTTGTACCGCTTGAACTGTCTGCTTCATTTCCGGCAGGAATTTCGGTAATGATAACGGTTGTTTCTGGTTCGTTTGATGAAGTCATTTCTCCACTCGCAATAGTTTTTTGCTGGTTGGCGGCAGGTATTTCAACTGCTGCTGCGACTGTTTCAAGAGCCGGTATTTCGACTGCTGCAACCTCCCCGTCGGTTGGTTCAAGAGCCGACACTTCGCCTGTTTCTGTAGTCGGTATTTCGACTGCTGTAACTTCCACTGCTTGTTCGACAGTCGGCGTTTCGACTGTTTCGATCGCAAGTTTTTCCACTTCTGAAACCTCTGCTGCTGATGGTTCAACAACCGGGGTTTCGACTGTTTCAAGAGTCGGTGTTTCGACTTTTGAAACCTCCACTGCTGACTGTTCTGTAGCAGAACTTTCGGCTACTGTTTCTGCGTGTGGTTGTTCTGGGGTAGGAGTTTCGTCCGCGACACCAACAGCAGGCCCATTCAAGTTGCTAATGGCATCAAGCAAACGGGTTTTAGCCGTTCCTCGCTGGTGAAGGATTACCCAAGATTCTATCAGGTCGGGGCCGTGCATTGCACCTGTCAGAGCAGCTCTGAGCGATCGCATAATTAGCCCTTTGTTAAGATTTTTCTCTTTACTGAGCTTTTTAGTGATTTTCTGAGCTTCCGCTGATGTCAGGGACGAATGACTTTCCATAGCTTCTACAACTGCTTGTAAAGCCTGTGCAGCCCCTGTTTGCTGCAATTGTGCGAGTGCTTCTTCTTCGTATTCCACCGTTGTGGAGAAGAATACCTTACACATATCCACAGCATCGGTTAAGCGAACGAGACTCGGGCCGATTAAAGCAGCTATTTGTTCGAGCCAGGGGCGATCTGCCTCCAAGTCAAACTCATAACCGCCTTTCTGCCACCAATAAGGTATCAGCAAATCTGTCAATTGTGGCACTGGCATTTTGTGCAGGTATTGACTGTTTAGCCAATTGAGTTTATCCCAATCAAATTTTGCACCAGCTTTGTTGACTCGATAGAATGTAAATAATTCTGCTGCTTCCGACAGTGTAAATATTTCCTGCGTTGAATCCGGCGGAGTCCAACCGAGCAAAGTCATGTAATTAACTAAAGCTTCGGGGACGTAGCCCATATCTTTGAAGTCAGAAATCGAGGTTACGCCGTCGCGTTTAGAAAGCTTTTGCCCTTGGGAGTTTAAAATCAGCGGCGTGTGGGCAAATTCTGGGATTGTCGCGCCCAAAGCTTCGTAAAGCAATATTTGTTTCGGAGTATTGCCTATGTGATCTTCGCCGCGGATGACGTGGGTGATGGCCATGTCGATGTCATCGACAACTACGGCGAGGTTGTAGAGGGGTTGACCGATGACGCCGCCGCTGGATGCACGGGCAATTACCATATCGCCGCCGAGGTCGCTACCTTTCCAGGTTACGGTGTCGCGTACCATGTCGTTCCACGCGATCGTGCGATCGTCGTCGATGATAAACCGAATCACAGCTTGTCGCCCTTCGCCTTCAAAAGCTGCGCGCTCTTTGCTTGTCAAGTTGCGGTGCCGGTTGTCGTAGCGGGGGGCTTGTTTGTTGGCTTTTTGTGCTTCCCGCATTTCGTCGAGTTCTTCCGACGTGGTGTAGCAGCGGTAGGCGAGTCCATTGTCTAGAAGGGTTTGGACTGCTCGGCGGTATATTTCCAGACGCTGTGACTGAAAACTCGGGCCTTCGTCCCACTCCATACCCAGCCAGGTGAGTCCTTCGAGGATGTTATCGGTGTATTCGCTTTTAGAACGTTCTACGTCTGTGTCTTCTACCCGCAGGATGAATTTTCCGCCTTGGTTGCGGGCAAACAGCCAGTTAAATACGGCGGTTCTGGCGGTACCGATGTGTAGGTTTCCGGTGGGACTGGGCGCTAGACGGACTCTGACATTCATGTAGATTTTTGCTTTTAGATTGGGCGATTTACGGGTTGGGGGAATAGCTGATGTTTAAGACTTCAAATTTTATTATATTTTGTTGCCGAATTAACAGTTGTGCTTGGCAGGTGCTTTGCCTCGAATTGCTTGATATTCGACTATCGGGCGATCGGGCGAAAGTCTCCGGCAAGGCAAGAGAGGGCATCTTGATGATAATAGCTTGCGGGTGGCCAAGATTGGATTCACCTTTGGGACTATTTTTCACACCACAAATAACTGCTTTAGGAGTACCCAAGGCGCACCTGATAACTATTGATGCTTGTAAAATGTTTGTGTGCGATCGACGACATTAAAATATATTTCCCTATGTCTGCTGCTAAAACTGAGTTTTCCGAATCTGTTGCGCCCTCACCCGAGTCTGTTGCGCCTGCTTGGCAGATTGAGTTACTGTACGACGGTGAATGTCCTCTGTGCGTGCGGGAGGTTAATTTCTTGAAAAAACGCGACGCGGGGCGAGGTTTAGTGTCGTTTGTCGATATCGCGGATGATGGCTACAACCCGGAGACCCACGGCGGAATCGACTACGAAACGGCGATGGGTCGGATTCACGCGATATTACCCGACGGTACGACGGTTAAAAATGTAGAGGTTTTTCGCCGCACCTACGAGATTTTAGGTATGGGATGGGTTTATGCTGTGACTAAGTTACCAGCGATCGGGGCGATCGCCAATTGGCTGTACGGAATTTGGGCGGACTGGCGGCTGAAGCTGACGGGAAGGCCGGATTTAGCAACTATTATGAGCGATCGAACTGTGCGGATCGAGTGCGAAAGTCAAGGCCGCTGCCGACCCAACTCGAAATGAGTCATATTTAGTAAGTGCGATCGACCTATCAGAAGATGTCAGCATAAACAGACTGCAACTAACATTAAAGATGGACTACTATTAAAGGTCAAAAAAAATGCAAGATGCAGGCTATACAGTCTTCATGGGCTTCGGTGGTCTCTGGATACTTATGGGAATTGCCGCTGTGATTTTCCTCTTCAAATCGGACGGTCAAAAACTTAGGTTTGGCAAATGGGGATTGCTAGTTGCTATTCCTATTCTCGTCCCCATCGCCCTGGTTTTGACATATCAGATCGCCCGACCGTTTATTTCCTCACACCTTTGAGCGCTGCTGGGAGTCGATCGTAACTGCAAGCAGGAGTTTTTTTGCCAGCCTTTTCCGGTAAACTGTACCGCGTAGTAGTTAGTTTACCTAAAACCGTTTCTCCATCGAATGCTTAAGCCAAGTAAACCGACAACCAAAGCTCCGACTGTACTCGATCTCTTCTGCGGTGCAGGTGGGATGAGTTTAGGTTTTCAAAATGCCGGCTGTGAGATTCTAGGGGGTATTGATAAAAATCCCCATGCCATCAGAACCCATCATAGAAACTTCCCTAACTGCCAGCTTAAGCTGGATGCCAAACCAATCGAATCCATTACTGATTTAAGTGAACTGGGTCTACAGCCCGGAGAAGTTGATATTTTAATTGGCGGGCCGCCGTGCCAAGTATTTTCAGTAGTTGGCAAAGGCAAAATGAGGTCTTTAGGCAAGGATATAGAAAACGATCTTAGAAACTTTTTATACAAAGATTTTATTAGATTTATTGAATATTATAAACCTAGTTTTTTTGTAATTGAAAATGTTAATTATCTGCACAGCCACTGGATCTTCCCTATTTTGATAGAAGATTTGGAAAAAGGACTGCACAAAAAAGATGGGGACTATCCAGGCTACAATGTTAGCTCAAAAATTTTGGTGGCTTCAGATTACGGCGTACCTCAAATCAGAAAACGCCTGTTCATCGTCGGGCGGCGCCAGGATTTAAATCTAGATTTTAAGTTTCCCGAACCGAATACAGCTTCTCCTATTTCTGTGGGAGAAGCTATTGAAGATTTACCGCAATTAGAGCCTAAATGTCTGTCCTTGAAAACAAAAAACACGGCACCAAAGCAAGTTGACTCTGCCACAGATTACAAGTGCGGGCCACAATCCGAATATCAAAAGTTGATGAGAAGCCAATCTGACACAACAGTAATGAATCATCTTTGTCGCGCTCACAATGACAAAGATTTGTATATATTTAGCATCATGCCTCAAGGAGGAAAATATAAAAATATACCTGACGAGCTTAAACGCTATAGCGATCAAATTTTTGAGGACAAGTACAGACGATTGGAATCGCATAAACCGTCGTGGACGCTAACTGCACATATGCAGAAAGACTGTTTAGCTTATATTCATCCAACTCAGACTAGAAGTATTTCTGTGAGAGAGGCTGCAAGACTGCAAAGTTTCCCAGATCGTTTTGTATTTGATGCACCTATGACTAGAATGTTTGAGTTAGTTGGTAATTCTGTGCCGCCTCTTTTAGCTGAGGCTATCGCCAAACCAATTGTCGAGCAAGTACAAGCTTACCATGCAAGTTTTTAGCTCAATTATTCCTACCATTTATAGGCGAAACAGATGCGAAATTAAGCAGGCTGTCAAAGCACTTAGAGATAGTGCTAACCTCGGCATCGCGGAGAACAATACCCAATTCGTAATTTTGTTTCATGCCCCGCATACTTAAATTAGCAGAACCAATCAGAGCAACTGAGCGATCGACTACAATTAGTTTTGAATGCAATTCCTCAACCGAGTCATTAAAGTTATAAACTTGACAATAAGGATAAATTTTCACTAAATTGAAAAAATATTTTTGAATGTCTTGAGGCTGCTGGTGAAAGCGATTAATAATTACTTCAAACTTGATGCCGCGCTTCAGACAATCTTCAAACTCTGCAAGGATTTCGTCAGCACCACCGGTTACAGAATACGCACACAGTAAAACCTCGCTTTCTGCATTTCTCAACATATCTGTCAATGCCGATCGAACAGAGCGGACACCGCTCCCCATCCAAGTCAGTCCAGTAACTACTGTTTGAGCTTTCACGGTAAATTGTCCAGTAACAATCGCCTGTCTAGTAAAGTATTCCTGTGCTCGCAGGAAGTTTCAGAAATTAACTGGCAAGCATAGCAAGCAGCACCGTTTACCTTGTCTTCTCCAAATTTTTCCTCAATGCAAATGGGGTCATTAGAACAAGCATCTACATTGCGAAGAGCAGATTTAAGGATGCGATCGAAATGGGGAACTAATCCAATTAATCCCCCCAGCGTGCCGTCGCCGCCCGACTGTGCTGTGTAAAGTAGCAAGCCTCCTGCTGTTTTATTGTTAGTTGTGCAAGTATAAACTCGTTCTCTAATGGCCGCAGAAGAGTAGCCAGAATCAACAGAAAGTGCTGTGATTAAACGGTGAGATAGCGTGTGCCACCAGACAAACACAGGATGTAAATATTCCTCTCTAGTTCCTGGCATAGCCCTTATTTGTCTGTATAGTTCGGGTGAATTGTAGGCCGCTAGCCAGGGCTGGTATGCTTCTCCCTGTACAGGAAAGTGTTCGGAAATTCCTTTAGGTTCTTCATCAGATATAAAATCTATAAAAATCCCTTCGCCAAATAACTCAACGCCCGGATGCCAAGCAATACTTTCATTAGGTGGCAGGTATTCAACTGGGACAATTCTAGGCTGATTTTCTTCATTATCTGTATCAATAGGTCGCGTGTAGCCAATTTGTACCATCACCACTCGCAACCTACTAAGGGGTGTTACCCTCAACGTTCGACCTGAATCTAAGCTGAAGTTTCTAACATTTTCTATATACACTTCAAATTGATTCGGGCCGCCTGGTTTATCAGCTCTCTGAGGTGGCGCACCATAACAAGCAGCATTCCGCAAGCTAATAAATTCATCTTGTCTGAGTGTCGCTTCTGTCAAGTCTCTAGGATTATCTATTGCGCCTAAAATGTCATTAATTGCTCCTCGTATTTCAGCTTCATCATATCGCTTAATAGTTTCAGCAGTTGTAATATCTAGACGATTTCTTCTGACTAAATTGTTCAATTTTTGCATAAGCTGGTCTTTTGAGTCTATACAGTCCTCGCTGAAGATTGTATCAAGAATTACTCGCCTTTGAAGTAAATTGTGTAAAGCGGTGTCAAGAGGAGGAATTGTGAGTGCCGATCGAATTTCAGAAACTCGCAAGTTAGCAGCACCGCGTTGAATTATTTTAGCTGTTCTTGCACAAGCTCCACCGTCTTCTGAGCCTCGTTCTAGAAATCTACCTCTACATGGAAATCTTCTAGAGTAAGCACTTCCAAAATTTTCCCTAGCATCACAATTTGGACACGTAATCTGAATGTTTCCGATCGCACCTCCACCGCCTTCCCATTTGTAGAAGTTGGAACCCAAACATTTACCTCTGTGTCTCATGAGCGAACCCCAAGGAACTTCATCTAAGTGTCCGTGAGAGCAAGCTAAAACAAAACGCACAGCTTCTTCGCGAGATTTAGCCCATACTTCTCCCCAATTATTGGTCGGACGCTGTTGGTGACATTTGGGACAGCCAATTAAAGACTGAGGTTCGTATCTGTAGAGAATGCCGTGAGTAGGGCACAGCGACCACCTCGGAAAATAGTAGGCATTATATACCAGCCGATTTTCTTTGCATCCTAATTCAGCATTAGAGGGAATCCGAAAGATTTTTTTGTTATTGAGTAGAGTTTGTGAAAGTCGCAGGTCTCGAATTTCATAAGCATCAGGATGAATATTATCAAATAGCCCGGAGTGGCTGGGAGCAGCGATAACAACCGGACCGTCTGGCGTTTCCAGAATGCTGCTCGGCCCAAAAGTTGTAATGTACTGTGAAGGCCGCAGAGATTGACCTTTGGCTGCCATAAATTAACCTCGTTGATTTTTTTGGTTGGACTGATTGGAGCGAATGCTGCCAAAGCGTGTCATTCCTTCTACTTCACGCAGTGACTGGGGAGCATTCCGATAGACGACTGTAAAGTTTCGTTCTTGGTGTTGTTCGTCTCCCAAAACAACGGGTGCAGTCGGGTCTTTGTCAATTGCATACTCTTGATAAACAAGATTGTTCTCATTTTCTGCGACTGTTTGCCAGCGGTCGAATCCCCCTCGCACTTCGCGATCGACCTGATCTTCTGGCGGGCGGCGGATTGGCAGTTGAATTTGCGATCGCCTGTTAATTACTTGATTAATTCTCTCTAACTCTGTCGCTGAGTTGCGATTATTTTGCATGACAGAAGCATTGGTTTTTGCCACCCATTCAGGTGCAACTGGTACACCCTGAATTTCTCTCGCTTGCCGCAGTAATGCCACTGCTACCGGCCCCATGCCTCGCTCTCTAGCCCTAGCAGCGAATGGTGTGACTGTAATCGGTTCAACATAGCGGTAAATTGCCCTGTGATACCCAGTAAAAAACTCGTAGTGGTCTAAGTCTCTCGGACGGCTAGCTCTAAAGAAAGTAATGACTAACCCTCCTTGAGAACGACCGACGCGACCCGTAGCTTGAATGTAGGATGAAGTGGTTTTGGGTTGACCGTTGACTATCATTAAACCCAGGCGATCGATATCAACACCTGTCCCAAACATTGATGTACTTAAAACAATATCTTTAGCTTCTGGCAATTCTTGTCCCAGGCTGGTTAATAACCCCGGCAATTCAGTAGAATCCTTACGGCTAGAAAGCTCAACTTCTTCACCTAATTCTCGTTCAGTAACTTCTCGACTACCTGCCACATACCTCAGTCTTTCAGGAATATCTTGACGGTAAAGGGTCAAAGCTCCTGCTAACTCTCTAATCGCATTGAAATAGCCCACCAGCGTCCAAAAAGGATCGCAATCTGTATCATTATATTCTGCTTGTCTCAGTTCCCAAATACTTTGGAGCATTGATGAATAAAGCCGAACGAGCGGAGTTTGAGCGCCTTTGCCGGGAGCACAAACTCCAACATAAAGGCGACCGCTAGGATGCCGAGAGTTTGCGTCAGTATCTATCGGGTGAACATTCGCTGGCGTTCTGGCGAAAAAGCTATCTGCTGCTGACAAGCTAAGAGGTGGAAATTGAAAAACACTGCGATCGAACAGGCATTGTATTTGCGATTGAGACTGCCGTACTGTTGCTGTAGAAGCAATATATTTCGGGCTGACAATTTTACCCCCACACATTTGTTCGCATAAAGTATCGACTGCTGTTTCGTAAAGCCCTACCATGCTGCCTAGCGGCCCTTCAATCAAATGCAGCTCATCTTGAAGAATTAAATCTGGCGGTAAAAGCGGATTCACATCTTTTTGTTGTTTTTGAGGAGTTTTAGGCTCAACTGCTGCATTCGCACGATAGTAACCTTCTCTGCTGCAATAGCGATTAATGTTGCCAAAAAGCGATCCTGCTCTTGGCTCAAACGCTAAACGGGCAAATTTATCAACTGTAGCAACCAGCAAAGAAGGAATTCGAGAATAAATTTGGTCATCCGCTGTAAAAGCTGATATTGGTATTTTTAAAGAGTAACAATTTTGGGAAAAAGCGTCTATTGGTTTTTCCCAAACAAAATTATTAGGAGCATCTAACAGGCACCCTCTATATTGACTGTTAAATTGCAGGGGAACTTTCTCATTCCATTTTTTTTCGTTGTTTAATCCGCACTTGGGATTGGGACAATAAATTTCAAAATTTTCGATATTTTCAGCACCTTGACTTCCTGTATAGGCTTTCTTAAAATAGCCCGACCTGCTGATTCTAAAAGCAACTAATTCAGCATCAATTAAGTGAGGCTTTACTTGATTTTTCCACCAATCATCTAATTTGACTGAAAAAACTCTCGTACTTGCTTTTAAGTTAAAATTAATTGAGAGAGTGATGTAACCTTCAGCGGTACTGTTGTTAGATACAGAAAAAACAGGAGCCTCTGTCATCTCATCTAAAGGAATAACTTGGCTGGGAAGTAATCTGGTGTTGACATCACCTTTCATTACCAAATGAATAGTATGTCCTTCTTGCTTTGTACCCAAACCATCTTTCGGAACAGCCAGAATTGAGCCGCAACAAGGACAGTTAAGAATCTGACCGGGCTCACCTTCCACTCCTCTTTTACCTGCTAGTGCGGAAATTGCACCGGGTAAATAAGTCTTGGTAGGCTTTATAAACTTATCCTTCAGTGCATTGGGCGTAACGCTGCCGCCAACCCACAATCCCGCAGAAAAGCGAGTAGTTCCCCAAATATTACTATCTTTCCAACTGCAATTTTTAGGTCGCCAGCCGACAGGACGACCTTTCCCTAAATTTTCAACTCGCAATACTTCACAAGCAGTAATTAAGCCCAAAGCTCGACGAAACTGTTGAATAGTTAGGAGTCGGAGAGTATATCGGGAGATGACGCTAACACCCTGTCCAGTACGATCGCCATTAGTATCTTTCTGAGACCTCAATCTCCTCAATCCCATCGTAAAAGCAGCTAAACCCAAATAAGCCTCAGTCTTGCCGCCGCCAGTAGCAAAAGCTAGTAAATCGCAAGTTCTGCGATCGGGATGCAGGGGGTTAGCAATTGCTGGAATATTCATCAAGACAAATGCAAGTTGAAACGGCCGCCACCTGAAATCCCTTCCTCTTCCCTTCCAAGATGCCTGCAAATCGATCGCTTTATTAGCCAAGCAGAAAGCCAGTCTAACTTCCTCATTTCCAACAATCAAATCAATGGCTTCTTGCATTCGCAGCAGCGCGCGATCGCAACTTTCTAAGTGTCTGTTACCAGCTCTCAGATATTTACAATCTAACTCATTAACTCTAGCTTGTTGTTGACTTATCCAGACTCCATACCCATCTACAAGAGGTTGAAGAGCCTCGCGCATTGCAGTATGATTCCAAGTTTCTGCGAGTTGTGCCGTGCTGAGTTCTGGTGTCTGTCCTGTTAATTCTAAATTCCAGTCAATTTCAGGAGATTGGATGGGGTAGCAAGGGACATATTCTGTTCGACAGTCAGGCTTTACAAACTGTTGCCCTTGCTGTTCTCCATATTGAGAATCGACAACTTCCCCGTCAATCCACCGCAAGGGATTTTCTCCCTGACAAGGACGTTCGGGGTCTATTTCTTGCCATACAGCAGCGCACAAATGACCCCGTGCATAAGCTTGATACTCTCGATAAATTAGTGCTAATGACTCATCTTCTTCTTCAAGACTTCCCGGTTCGGGAACTTCCGCAGCAGGCTCGAAACTATCGAAAGGCAAAAGCTCTGTATTTTCTGCACAAACCACTCGAATTTGAGGCTGAAAAATCATGTCACTTGTCTCAAACCGTCGCTTTCCCGATTCTTCCATCGAGTCGATCAGACAAGTCTCATTGACTAAGTAAATCGATACTTTGTAAGTATTTTCACCCCGCTTTACGCTGCGAAGACTAATTCTAACCGCGTCTATTTCTGGTATTGGTAAAGGTTCTGCAACAGGAATTGGTTCTGGTGTGAGGTAGCAGTTGGGAATTCGCCTGAAGACTTGCTTGCCGCGCGGATCTTTCTCATCTTTATATCGCGCCCAAGTTGCACAAAAAACTATCTGCGGCTGATGTTCATCAGTAGCCCGAACAATAAAAGAAATCCCCATAGAACGGGGTAGAGATTTTGGGTCTAGAACTGGGGCGGAGGCTGCAACTGGTACTTCTTCCTCCGAGTCGTCATCGGCATATTCGTCTATCCCAGTCCCTAAAGTTTCTGCTTCCCCCTCAATTTCTCTGGCATCTTCCTCGCTGGCATCTCTGGGGATCAGGACACCCGTGATGAATTCGTTGCGGGGTTCTTGATTGCTTGGCAGAACCTCGTAACAAGACTGTCTGGGGCCAAGAATTTCTTGTCTGAGACTCAGTAGCAGTTCTGTGCGTGCTGACACAATTTACCTTCTGATGTTGATCTAGGCTTTGTGAAACAAACGCTTGTACTGTGAAAACTCAGTACAAGCGGTTATTTTTCAGCATATCGCCTTTTTCAGCAATCTGAACATTTTCTATTTTGAACGGGACAGACGGGGCTCGAACCCGCAACTTCCGCCGTGACAGGGCGGTGCTCTAACCAATTGAACTACTGTCCCTCGTTTTGCCGTTTTTTCAGGCACAATTTCTATTATGCCTATAACTTCACCTTTTGTCAAGAGGTTTTTTGAACTTTTATTTGGAAGCCCAAAATTTGAGTCTCTTGCAGCGGACTGAAGTTGTTGTCGCTCACCAAAATCAGACCTCTGCTACCATCGCCTAACACCGGGCAAAATGTCAACCCCTCAATGTTGTCTAGGGGAATTTTCAGGGTTTCCAAATCCAGCAGCAGGCGTTTTTGAGCGGGAGAAACCTCGCCCAGACGGCTTTTGAGGCTTTCGAGCGCTTCAATACGATCGCCCTTTTCCAGAGAAATCTCAAAAATTCTGATAGTTGTGCCGGTTTCCAGGGAGAAAGCACGCTCTAAACTCAGCAAGCGGTTATCGTCGATCGCCAACAAATCCACTAAACCGTTGCTAGTTAATTTTCCCAAAGGATTCGCGCCAGCCGGTAGCGGTTCGGTGATGTAGAGAAACGATGCTTCTGGATTGCCGCTTACGGCATCGTAGCGCAAAATCCGGCACGGACTCCCGGTTTCCAGGGAAGCTACGGCGCCATCTTGAACCAAGGCGTTTTCGGTAGCGGTGAATAGGTATTTGCGATCGGGCGTTAAAGTTAAACTTTCAAAAGCGAGATTGTTGCGGATGCCTTTAGTGCCTTTGTCGTCGGGCAAAAATAGTTCAGGAATTGCCAGCGTTTTCAGGAGTTTACCATCCAGCGAGAACTCTTTGATAAAAGGATTTATTTGGCGATCGACATCTCCCTCAGAAGAAACAAACACGCTGTTGCCAGTAAAAGCTATCCCTTCCGGATCTAAACTTAATTCAGGAAAACCTTTGCCGTTTTCATCTAATAAAGTAGTGACACCAGTAAAAGTAATTTGCTCTTTTTCCAGTTTACCAGATTGCCAGTTAATTTTGAGAGAATAGAAGCGCGCCGGAGCCTTACTGCTGCGGTCATCAGAAATGGCATAATAAACTTGTTTCTCGGCATCATAAGTAATGCCCGAAAGTCCGCCAATTTCCGTCCCCTGAAACTGAGAACCTGTAGGAAATATTGCTCTGCCGATAAAATCTATTTTCGTAACAGCGAAAGATTGAGCTGATTGGTTTGCCCAAATAGCAACAGTTGCTGCTATCAAAAAACAGACAATAAATATAGTTGCTTTTCCTAGCTTTCGCATTTTTCCAATAAATACATTATTACCTATCTTCCTCTTCCCTTTCTTCCTTCGCGCCACGACGAAAGCGGTTCGTTAAATCTAAAAATCACGGCTCATGATTCAGCAAAAAATTGGTCAACCAATCTTTAACCACATAAGTAGCACGACAGTCGTCTTCATTGTAGCGGACGATCGCCTCCAAGAGATCTCGATCGCCAGTTTTGAGCCAATCGTCGTACCAGCAGACGCACTGAGCACCATTAGCCTTAGCATCTCGCCAGTCAAAACCCAGCCAGCGGGCAATTGGTTTGAGTGCGTAACTTTCCACCGGCATAATCGCCTTTTGCGTCACTTGTTTGTGAATATCTACAAACCGTTTCAGTACGGGTTTCCACAAATAAGCTGGAGTATTGTAAAGTTTAGCAAGTCGCTTAAAAGTCTTGACTTCGTAGTCGCAAAAGTGGAAAATCGGAGCAATGGGATAAGCCCACATTAATTCTAAAAATTGCTGCCAGATTGCACCTTCCTCTGCTGCTGATTCTGCTAAAAAACCGTGAAACTTTTCCGTATTGTTGCATCGGTCAACAACTAAGACTCCGTGCAGGTAATCCAAGTTTAACTCTGGTTCCGCTTCAATGTCAAAGTAGAGTTCGATTGGGGCGATCGGCAAAAAGACTGATTGAGAATAGGGAATTGGTTTCTTGCGGAGAATTGGCGCAGGTATAGAAGATGTGGCAGGTTTATTTTCTGTAGTCTTTCCCTGAACAAGATTAACTGTTGCTAAACTCTTCTCGGTAACTTCAGGTATGGTTATAAATTTATTAACTTCTGCCTCTTCCCTTATTCCTTCTTTCTTCACACCTACATCCGTTAAATTTGTTAAATCTCGTACAGTGTTCGCTGCCGAACATCTATCCGTTACATCCGTTACAAAATCCGTTGCCGAACTTCCTTCTTCCCGCAACAGGGGTTGATTTAGCAAGTGCGATCGAGCTTGCTGCACTACATCAAAAGCAACTCTGTCGGGGAATTCTGGATACTCAGCAAGCAGTTCTGAACTAGCACGAGCGAGAGCTTCTACATCAGTAATTTCGAGACTTTTTAGTCTAGCATAGCGGCTGGCAGTAACTCCCGGCAATAAGGAAAGATGTTTAATAGATTCGGCTTCGGCGTGACAGATAGTATACCAACCGCAAAGATTGCACTTTTGCCGGGAAATGAACACCTCTGGTTTATCCCGATTTTCTATCATCTGAATGCAGTCGTCTAAAATCTCGAACATCTGAGGAGTTCGCTGGTCTAGATTCACCTGCCACCACCCTTTTTTTCGCAGCATCAGCCACGCAGCCTCGGGCATTGTTTCCTGCACGGAAGCTAAAACTTGGGCGTGAAAAGCTGCGATAATTTGATACTCTAGTTTGGGTCGCTTGCTAAGCCAAATATCCGCAGTAATATAACTCCAATCGCCAAATTTTGATTGTCCAGGCTGTTTGATTAATAAATGGGGACGGCCGATCAGGGTAATGTTTGAAGAGGGAAGATTGGAGGAGGAAAGATGAACGGGAGTTTCGGGGATTTCGCCAAATTCTGGGAAATATTGACTGTCAATTCCTACCAGAGAAGTTGTGGCGCCGTTGGTTTGGCCGAATTCGCCCTGGATCAGAACTCCTCGGTAAATGCGATCGACCCCTTGCTGCATTAAACTCAATGTAGCGGCCGCGCCGGCTTCCCAATCCCCTCTAGGATAATATGGTTGTTGGTAAGTCTCGTGTTCCAAAGCTTGCTGCTGGTATGCCGCGCTGTCGCGCATCAGTTTCAGCAAAAAGTCGCTGGGGGGATCTAGTTGTTTCCAGTCTCCGCAGGTGTCTAAAAATGCTCGGAGATGGCATCGCTGATAGGAAAGTAGTAGTTTGTCAGTTATTAACATTTAGTATTCGCAAGGCATAGAGTATCAGGCAAAAGGTATAAAATTCACAGCATTAGTTATTCAATATTAACGCTATCAATAATTCCCCAAAAAAAAATGACAAAGGACAATCACCGGCAACAATTCCCAGCTTTGGCCAATAAAGCTTATTTTAACTACGGCGGACAAGGGCCGCTGCCTGAGCCTGCTTTAGACGCGATTTATCAGGCTTACAAACGGGTGCAGCTTGGGGGGCCGTTTTCGGGGGAGGTGGGGGCTTGGGTGGTTCAGGAGGCGATGCTGACGCGACGTGCGATCGCATCTGAGTTGGCTGTACCTCCTGAAACCATCGCCCTAACTGAAGATGTCACCGTCGGCTGCAATATTGCGCTATGGGGCATTGACTGGAAAGCAGGCGACCATTTGCTGCTTTCTGATTGCGAACACCCCGGCATTGTAGCTAGTGTAATGGAACTTCAGCGCCGTTTCAACATTGAGGTTTCGGTTTGTCCGTTGGCGGCTACTTTGAATGAAGGCGATCCGGTGGCGGTGATTGCTGATAGTTTGCAGCCAAATACTCGCTTGTTGGTTATCAGTCACATTTTGTGGAATACTGGCCAAGTTTTGCCTCTGGCTGAGATTGTGAAAGTGTGTCATGAACCCCCCCTAACCCCCCCTTGGCAAGGGGGGGGACAAGAGGATTTATCCCTAATTCAAGGGGGGTTACAAGAGGAATTGCCTGCCAAGAATAAAAAAGTTAGAGTATTAGTTGATGCGGCTCAATCTGTGGGGGTTTTGCCTTTGCATTTGATTGAATCGGGGGTTGACTTTTATGCTTTTACTGGTCACAAATGGTGGTGTGGTCCGGAAGGTTTGGGGGGACTTTATGTGAGTGCTGAAGCTTTGGCAGATTTGCATCCGGTGTTTATCGGTTGGCGGGGAATTGTGACGGATGCTAATGCTAAAGTTCTTGGCTGGAAGTCGGGATCGCAGCGCTATGAAATTGCGACTTCGGCTTATCCTTTGTATGCGGGTTTGCGGAGTGCGATCGCCCTGCAATATGAATGGGGTACGATCGAGGAAAGGTATGCAGAAATTTGCCGTTTGAGTAAGTATCTTTGGGAGCGTTTTTCGGAACTTCCCGATGTGGAATGTTTGCGGAAATCTGCGCCCGAAGCGGGTTTGGTTTCGTTTCGATTAACTAATGGGATGCCGCACAAAAAGCTTGTCGATTTGTTGGAAAAACAGGGAATTATGGTAAGGACTATTCTTAACCCTGATTGTGTGCGGGCTTGTGTTCACTATTTTACAACTGAGGCGGAGATTGATAATTTGGTTGGGGCGATCGCAACTCAATAAAGTTAGCTAGAGAACTTACTTGGCAGCGAAGATGATGAGCTGCCCTGCTTAGCTTGTTAGCTATGACGATTATTATATATACGAGGGGTGCATCCTTTGAATTTTGATGATATACTGTCACGAGCAAGTGAAGAAACGCTAGAGACTCTATTTGGCAGTTCAGCTTTCAGTTTAGTGAAGCTTTTAGATAGTCGCCTAGCAACTCCCACTAATCTGCGTGAAGTCTTGGTGAGTATTTACTCTCGTGAAAGCCTGCTTTTATCAAAAGACACTCGCACTATCCTATTTGAATTATTACGACCCAAACAAGCTGAAATTCTCGCTACAATTTTGTCAGCTTCAGACACTGAAGATGTCTTTCAAGCGCTGAAAGAAGTTAAAATACGTCGCGGCTCAGAACGCGAACGTGCCCTTTTCGACTTTTTTGAATTGGTTGTGCCATCAACTGAGGAATCTGAAGAAACACCCTCATCGGATCTGGCTGCACCTCAATACGCTTTGTTTGCTCATCAGCGTAGTGCAGCAGGCAAAGTCAAACAGTTCCTCCAAAAAGAACCTCGGCGTGTTCTGCTTCATATGCCCACCGGATCGGGAAAGACACGCACGGCAATGCACATTATCGCCGATCGCCTGCGATCGCAAGAGCCTACTTTAGTCGTATGGCTGGCATACAGTGAAGAACTTTGCGAACAAGCCGTCGCCGAGTTTCAACGCGCCTGGAAATACTTGGGCGATCGAGATTTATCCGTCTATCGTTTCTGGGGAAACCACGAACTCGATCTTGATCAGGTGCGGGATGGCATAGTAGTTGCAGGTCTTTCCAAGCTTTACATTCGTGCTAAACGTAGCATTAAATTTATTAACAAATTAGGTTATCGTTCTTCTCTTGTCATTATTGATGAAGCCCATCAAGCAATTGCAGAAACTTACAAGCTAGTCCTCGATTCTCTCGTTTTACCATACGAACACACAGCACTGCTTGGGTTAACAGCTACACCAGGCCGCACTTGGGCAGACATTAGTGTTGACGAAGAGTTAGCTGAGTTCTTTGCACAGCGCAAGGTTACTTTGGAGGTTCCTGGCTACGAGAATCCAGTAGACTACCTAGTGTCAGAGCAATACTTGGCACGAGTAGAATACCGACCTTTGCTACACCAGAGTGGATTGAATTTATCTAATAACGACTTGAAGCGTATTGAAGAAGAGTTAGAGTTACCAAAAAATATCCTGACTCGCCTAGCTCAAAACGAACAGCGCAATCTCCGCATTATTTTGGAAATAGAAGATTTGGCAAAGACCCACAAGCGTATTTTGGTGTTTGCCATATCAGTAGAACACTCAAAACTTCTAGCCGCTGTGCTGAAAGCTAGAAATTGGCAAGCATCCGCTGTAACTGCCAAAACTCCTGCTTCAGAAAGAGAGCGAATCATTGCGAGGTTTAAAGAGGACAGTCCAGAAACTAAGATTATCTGTAATTATGGCGTTCTTACAACAGGATTTGATGCCCCGCGAACCAGTGCCGCCGTGATTGCTCGTCCCACCAAGTCGCTTGTTTTATACAGCCAGATGGTTGGACGTGCTATTCGCGGACTTAAAGCAGGTGGCAATGAGCAAGCTGAGATTGTTACTGTAGTAGACACAGACTTACCTGGCTTTGGCAGTGTTGCCGATGCTTTTAACAATTGGGAAGACATTTGGAGATTAAAATGACGAAACAACATGATATTGTTCCGGTACATTTAGTTGTTCAGGCCATGCGTGACAACGGTTATAAAAACGCTGCCTATGCACTAGCAGAACTGATAGATAATTCTATTCAAGCGAAAGCTACTGGGGTAGAAGTTCTCTGTGCTGAGAAAGAAACTCAGCTAGAACAGCGCCGTCGTTCTCGCATTCATAAAATCGCTGTTTTAGATAATGGAAGCGGTATGGATTCCACTGTTTTGCGAATGGCTTTACAGTTCGGCAACGGAACCTATCTAGCAGAAGACAAACATACAGGAATGGGGCGCTTTGGTATGGGGTTGCCATGCTCTTCAATTTCCCAGTGTAAACGGGTGGAGGTTTGGACTTGGCAGAGTGGTGTAGAAAATGCAATTTACACATACCTAGATTTGAAGGAAATCAAAAACAAGCAGCTTACTGAAGTTCCCGAACCTCAGAAGTGCCCTATCCCTGAGATTTGGGAAAAAGTCACAACAGGTTTTGGAGAGACGGGAACATTAGTTGTCTGGTCAGATATCGATCGCTGTATGTGGAAGACTGGTAAGACAATCATCGAAAATTCCGAGTTCGTGATTGGACGAATGTATCGAAAATTTTTAGATACTCAAGAAGTAGTCATTCGTATGGCAACTTTTGATATTAATGAACCTACCAAAATCATGGTAGAAAAATTTGCACAGCCAAACGATCCGGGTTATCTCATGGCAAAGACTTCTTGCCCAGATCCTTTTGACAAAACGCCAATGTTTGATCCGTGGCCAGAAGAAAACAGCTATGAGACAACAGTTACCATTGAGTTTCGTGACCACGATCACGAAGTAAAAATTCGTTTTTCTTATGCTAAGGAGGAAGCTCGGCCAGGAAAGAATCCTGGTAATCTTCCGCATGGAAAGCACGCTGCTAAGAATGTAGGCGTTTCAGTAGTTCGTGCAGGGCGTGAATTGGAACTAGACGAGTCTTGGGCACAGAAAAGAGCTACAGAGCGATGGTGGGGGGTCGAGATAGAATTTCCCCCAACACTTGACGACTTGTTTGGGGTCACTAACAATAAGCAATCTGCCCGTAACTTTTCAGAACTGGCGAATCTAGATATCGAATCCATGCTAAGAGATGGAAAAACAATTATTGAACTAAAAGAAGAACTAATCCAAGAAGGAGACCCCAGAGGCCCATTAATAGACCTTGCTTATAAGCTCCATAAAAATATAGCAACTATGAGAAATCAGATTAATGCACAAACGCCTGATTCACGCAGTGGACAAAAGCGGCATCAAGGCTCTTTGGCCGAGAAAGTGGCAACTGAGGTGACAGAAGAACGGAAGAAAGAGGGACACCAAGGGCAGAGCGACAAGGATGAGTCACTTCCTTTAGAGGAGCGAAAGGAAATTATTGAAAGCAAATTAATAGATAGAGGTGTTCTGCCATCTGAAGCTGAAGAGTTAGCTGCAAAAACCGTTTCTGATGGTTTGAAGTACACTTTTAGAAAAGCAGATATAGAAACTGCTGCTTTTTTTTCTGTTGAAAGGGGAGGAGGTGCAATTATGATATTTTTGAACGCTAACCATCCTGCCTACAAAAACCTTGTCGAAGTTTTAGAAGAAGAGGTAGAAGGCGTAGATCCTGAAACACTTCGCTCTCGTCTAACAAATTGTCTCGAAGGTTTGAAATTGTTACTGATGGCTTGGGCGCGGTACGAGGATGAGCAACCGCTTGGAAAACTACGCAATAAGGCACAGGAAGCTCGTTTTGATTGGGGACGGGTGGCTCGACAATTCCTTGAAAGTGAGGAATAACTGAAGGCTCTATCATTGTTTAACTAGGGGTTAGGGGTTTACCATTAGTGGCAGATATTGTGCCACTCTGTTTACCCACTTCCCAAAGTCAACCAGTTAATCATATTTTGCATGAACCGGAAGAAGTGCAATAAACCAGAGACTCATAAGTTCGATCGCCCCTTCTCTAATACACCAAAGGACGATCGACTTTTCACCTCAATTAATCTGAACTCACGCACTCAATTAGTATAGCCAGGGCGGGTTTATCTAGATTGTTTGTGAGGCTCAAATATTATCTGTAAAAACCGCCCCTACAGGCCTGTAGATACTGTCTTGACCTGTCAAGGGGTAGCAGTCAAATAATTAGGATCGAAAGGCTTTTGGGACTTTAAAATC